>JAGGSO010000001.1 GCA_021159055.1 Candidatus Bipolaricaulota bacterium
GGCTGATCCGGATTCTCGATAAGTTCCATTAATCTCTTAGCTGCTACACGCGCCATCTTTTCTCTAAATACCCTTACAGTGGTGAGTGGTGGAACAGTATGCAGGGCTGTGAGTCCATCGTCGAAGCCAATAACAGCGATATCGTCTGGGACCCTCAACCCATTTTCTTTTATCGCTTTAATTGCGCCAGCAGCCGTCGGGTCATTCGCTGCGAAGACGGCCGGAGGAGTTCCTCGCTTGAGCAATTTTTTCATCGCTACATACCCATGTTCTGGCGGTGTAAGCCCTTCTGCAACGAGATCGGCGTGGTATTCCAGGCCATGTTCCTTAAGGGCGGCCTTGTAGCCTTCAAACCTCTCTTTGAAACTCAGATCGTTCAGTCGCTCGGCGATAAATCCGATCTTTCGATACCCCAGCTTAATTAGGTACTCCACCGCCTTATAGGCTCCTCCTTCATTGTCGATCGCGATGGAGTTTACCCCATCGAGATGATTATCCACCAAAACTAGTGGTGTACTATTTTTTAATGAGAGAATTAGGTCTTTGCTTATATCGCAGCCCATAAAAATTACGCCATCTACACGCCTTTCTTTTACACAACGGGGGGCAGAAGGCCCGCCATCAGTGCTCGAGAATATAAGATGGTATCCCTGTTTCTCTATCGCTTCTTCCACCCCTAGTATTATTGGCCCGTAAAAACCGTAGAAAGACTCAGGTCTATGCCTTTTATTGATGACAATTCCTATGTTCCCTGTTTTATTTGTTGCCAGGCCTTTTGCGTTTATATTCGGATGATAGCCAAGCTCTCGAGCGAGTTGACGAATCCGCTCGCGGGTGGCGTCGCTCATCCGCCCCTTGTTGTTCAAGGCGCGGGAGACGGTAGACGGCGCTACTTTCGCCATTTTGGCTATATCTCTTATCGTAATTTCCATACCAGCTTGATAATAAGACTTGGTTATTAATGGCGCAAGCGTTCTTGTATGAAGTAGTGCATCACGAACGCGCTTGAAGAAAAAGGGGAAAAAGGCAGAAAGCCACCATGTTGCCCAAGCGTATCGGACAGGGCGCTGTCACATACTGCTCGTTTTTTTCGATTAATCCCAGTCAGAAACCCTGCTAGCTATATTTATTGTTTTCTATCACATAATCAACCAACTGATTGAGAGGTACAGTAGCTGCACAGCATACTCGATCAGCCCCACCGTAGAAGATGAAGAGCTTACCGGCGATGACTACTGCCCCCTCGGGAAAAACAACATTGGGGACATCGCCTTTCACTTCGTAATCTGCCTCCGGTTCCAGGATCGGATCTTTTGTGCGGGCGATCACTTTCCACGGCTCCTCCAAATCCAAGAGAGCCGCCCCTGCCCTGTATACCCGGTCTCTGTCAACGCCATGGTAGATCAGGAGCCACCCTCGCTCTGTCTTTATCGGCGCAGGGCCGGGACCGATCTTGTAGGATTCCCACTCTTCTTCTGGTGCCATGACGAGTCTATTTCCATATATTCTCCCATTACCCAGCTTGTCAAAATAGGCGAACCATATGCCGGGAAGTTCAGTACCGTACATAGCGCCAACCCAGTTACCTGGACGGTGCAACCCCGCATACTTACCCGCAATCTTTTCCGGGAAAAGAACCGTGTCTCTCTCATTAGCGTTATAAGGGGTAATTATTCCTAGTCTAGTGAAATTGCGTAAGTCATGGGAGCGCGCAAGTCCAATGCGGGTGATCGCTTCTTCCCGCTTTGGAATCCCCAGACGAACCCGGACAGCACCAGGGGGAGCTGGAGTAGGAGTGATTACGTAGGTCATATAGAATTCGTCGTCAATCTTTGTGATCCTAGCGTCCTCGACTGAGTTTTCCCAGAGCTTCATGTCAGGACCAAAGCAGGGCGCCTCATCTCGCTGCACCAAGTTGAGCTTGTCATCGAAGATTGCATGGCCAAGCTGTGAAACATAGCCCTGATAGTCAGCGACTGCCCGATAGAACAGATGGATCTTACCGTCCTCATATATACTAGTAGGATTAAAGGTTCCGACCGCCTCCCAGTCGTACCCTCTCGGCTCTAGAATTGGGTTTCCTTCGTAGCGTTTTAACTCCATTTAGGCTTTCTCCTTTCGAACTTCTGCGCCAACATTTCTTGCAGCATAGAAGCCTCTCTAACACTTTCCATGAGATGTGGCCAATCATTGTAGAGTTCAAAGTACCGCGGCACCATCTCCCGAGCAAACTGGGCAGCCTCTTCTACGATCTCCTCCGGCCATTCACACTCTCGAAGGACCTCCCGTGCCTGCTCTTCAAGATCCTCGCCCAGAAAAGCACCGGGATAAGGATCCAACGATTCGGGGAGGACCTCTTTCAATCCAGGCTGCCCTCGTGCCATTCTCAGTTTCTCCCTCTCGTAGATAAACCGGATTATGTCCTCTCGCAGATGGGGCCCGGCCGGCGGAGGAAGATGCGTGATCGCAAGCTCTTTATCGAAGAAGAAGTGGTATCCTTTCAACCGTCCATTAATAAGATAATCTATATCTTCTCCGCGGGGGATATAGGGATCAAACGGTATCTCCTCAAACATCCGGCGGTGGATGACCATGTTCCCCCCGTACACGAAGCTCGTCTCAACCAATCGGCCATGATGTCTTTCCACCGCCTCTGTGGCGGCGTTCATGATCGCGGCCTTGCGGCGGAAGACGTTTTCCGCTTCTGTTTCCCCACTTTTTTCGCGGACCTTGGTGCGCCCGTGGGAATCGAGGTAGAAACCAGCCACTCCATCCACGGACTTCCCTTTCCAGGTCTTGCCAGCGAATTCCACCGCTTTCTTCAGGTAATCTCTGTCGGCGATCACCTCATCGTCATCCAAACCCACGACTACCTCAGCCCCCATCGCTTGCGCGACGATCAACTGAATATTCCGCACGTTGCCATAGCCCTGCAGACTTACCAGCTTCTGTTGGAAGCCCAATCGAGCTAGCATTTCTTGGAGCAGAGCGAGGTCACTGCCAGCGAATTGAACAATAGGAAAACTGTCCTTAAAAGGATCAATAATCTCTTCCACTCTAATTTCTGCCAATTTTCCTAGAGATGGATTGGTTACGGCGGTGATGATCACCACTTTGAATTCGGGCCCGTCGATGGTTCTCAGGCTTTCCAACAGGCGAGCTAGGGTTCCTTCCTGATTCAGGGGGGTAGGATGGTCATACGGCACATCCCCAACATGGGCTTTTCCATCCTTCCAAGTCCAATACGTGGGCACGGTTATAAGCGCGTCGGACAAAATCTCACCCCCATCGTTTTCAGCATCTCTATTCTTTCAGGCCGCCAACAGTGATCCCTTCGATAAAGTATTTCTGGGCGAGGATAAACACTATCACCACCGGTAGAATAGCGAGGGTGGCAGCTCCCATCATCAAGTTCCATTGAGTCATTCCTGCTCGCATGCCCTTAAACCCCAGGATACCCAATGAGAGGACCTTCATACTATCGGTATTTGTCACAATGAGAGGGTAAGTAAAGTCATCCCAGGCTCCGCGGAACGAGAAGATCAACAACGCCGCGAGGGCAGGTTTCGCCAAAGGAAGCATTATGCTCCAGAAAATCCTGAAAGGTCCCGCCCCGTCTATAACGGCCGAATCTTCGAACTCCTTGGGGATAGAGAGGAAGAACTGTCGTAAGAGAAATACGTTGAATGCCCCTCCGAAAGCTCCGAGCGCCTGAGGAACAATCAAGGCCCAATAGGTATTTATCCAATGCAGGTTCTTCATGAGCACAAATGTGGGCACCATAAGCGTTTCAAACGGGATCATCATAGAGCTGAGCAAGAGGAAGAACAGCACGTTTCTACCGGGGAACCGGAGCCGGGCGAATGCATAGGCTGCTAATGTGCACGCGATAAATTGTCCCCCCACTCGTCCGATGGTTACAAGGGTGGTGTTCAACCAATAGCGCCCAAAATTCATTACCTCAAAGATCCTTGCATAGTTCTCCCAGTGAGGAGGGTGAGGGATCCATTGCGGAGGCATAGTGAACACATGATTGATGTCTTTCAAGGAGGTCGAGATCATCCAGAGGAAAGGCATGAGCATGCTGATCGCGAAAAAGATCGCAAGCGCATAGGAAGTTGTCACTAAAGCGGCCCGTCTTGCGGCGTAAACGTTCTTATGCATAGTGAACCCACCTTTTTTGGAGTCTCCACTGGAAGAGAGTCGCCAGGAGCAAAATTACCAGAAGCAACACCGACTGAGCGCTGGAATATCCCATATGAAACCACTTAAAAGCATTATTGTAAATGTAATAAACAATTGTTGTAGTGGACTCCTGGGGGCCACCTTCAGTCACAATATACGCCTGTTGAAAAATTTGGAAAGAATTTATCATTGTGGTTATAACAACAAAAAATGTAGTGGGCGAAAGAAGAGGTAAAGTAATGTGCCAAAACTTGTGCCAACCGGTTGCGCCATCGATTTCAGCGGCTTCATAGAATGTTTTAGGTATCCCTTGAAGCCCGGCCAAGAATATGACCATGTTAAATCCGGTCCCCTTCCAGATGCTCATGAGCACCAACCCGGGCATGGCCCAGTGCGGGTCCAAAAGCCAGTTTGGCTGCGGTAGACCCACCTTCCCGAGAAAATTGTTAATAAGTCCATAATGCGGGCTTAAAAGCCATTTCCAGAGCATAGAAACAGCAGCCATCATCGTAACCGTGGGAAGAAAATATACCAAGCGAAAGAAGTTCCTGCCCTTTAGAAATTTCTGGTTTAAAAGGATGGCCCAAAACAGAGCCAACGGAACCCCGAAAACCAAAATCCCCAAAGTATAATAAGCGGTATTGCCTACCGCTTTAAGGAAATGGGCGTCATGAAACATCTTGCTGTAGTTGGCAAATCCTATCCACTCTTTGGGACCCAAACCAGGCCAGCTTGTGAAACTGAGCGAGATTCCTACCACGATAGGATAGATCATGAAAAGGAAGAAACCGATCATCACCGGTAGGATGAAGATATATCCCCAGAACCACTGTTGATGTTTATAGGAAAGTCTCATAGTTTTAAGAGGGCGGGCTATTTGCCCGCCCTTATTGCAGTACTTTCTACTTGCCCGCCATTATTTTGTCGATTTCCTTTTGAATCCCCGGCAGGACCTCAGCAGCTGTCTTCTCTCCGGTCCAAACCGGCTCCAAGCCCCTGTTTATTGCAGTCCAGACTTCGCCCCAATGGTCAAAGACAGTGATCGGTCCGGTAGTCAGAGGCATAAGGTGGACGGTGTTATGGATTCCCCTTTCGGCGAGTGCCTGCGTAAAGGCGGGAGAATAGGCCACTGATCTCCGGATGGGGATAGCATGTCCGTTTTGGGCCACAAGTTTCTGCACTTCTGGATGGGTCAGGAAGTTTGCAAGTTTCCAAGCCGCCTCCGGGTGCTTGCTATCCTTAGCTACACAATAAGCCACGAGATCCACCCAGGTGTACATCTGTCTGTCGTAAGGCACCGGGGCGATGTCCCAATCAAAAGATAGGGTCTTGAATTTCATCGCCATCCAGCGTCCGCAAATGTACATGGCCGCCTTCTGATTAGCGAACCAATCCGGAGCGCCCATCTCAGCGAGCTCGGTTGCGGTAGGAGCTACGTGGTACTTCAGGGAGAGATCAGCAAGGAACTGGATCCCCTCTGCGAAGGCGGGAGTATCGACTTCTACTTTTTCTGGACTCACAACCCAATTCGCTCCGGCCTGAGGCGGGAAGAGCTTCCATCTGCCCGGAGTGTTGTAGGCAAAACCGTACACACCGTCCTTGGTAAGCTTCTGTGCGACGTTGAGGAAGTCCTGCCAACTCCACTCGCCATAGCCAAACATCTCGTTTGGAGTAGGCAGCCCAGCATCTTTAAACATCTTTTTGTTGTAGTAAAGGACATAGGTGCTCCAATCCTTGGGAATCCCGTAGAGATCACCTGTCTTTCTGTCCCTGAAGGCGTTCAAGGTTCCCGGGAAGAAGTCCCGCGCGTTGAAGGTGGAATCCTCGTTTACGTATGATTGAAGATCTAGAAGCGCCCCCATCTCGTGGTACTTGACGAATTCTGGAAATCCCATGTAGAATACATCCGGCGGCGTCCCTGCGGCCAGCATGGACATCAGTTTCGGCCAGTAGTCCGCAGGCCGTATGATCGTCACTTGAATATCGGGGTAGACCTTATTAAAAGCAGCGATGTAGCTTTTAACTTCATTTTCTTCGGTAACTCCTCCCCATATCATGAGGGAGATATTGACCTTTTGGGCAGCGTAAACGCTCACCGGGCCTACGATAAGCGCTGCCATAGCGACCACCAGTAAACCTACCGTTAGTCTGCTCCGCCAGTTCACTTTGATTAACCTCCTTTTAAATGCAATGTCTCTGAAGCGTAGCACCTTGATCTGCTCCTGCCTCCCTTCCTCACCTCCTTTTCCAAGGCGAATTTGAAACGCTTCAAAAACAGCATAGCATATTTCTCGCCTTTTGTCAAGAAAAAGTTTGAAACCCTTTAGCAATGAGGCTTTGCTCTTATATCGCTATGACCAGCAAGATGGGCAGCCCCTACACTTCCGGAAGACGCAAAATAGAGCATATTCCATCTGTTGTCTTGTTCAAAAACTCACGGTATAATGGTTGAAGCGTTTTACACAGGGGAGCAAATATGGCTACTATTAAAGATGTGGCAAGAAGAGCAGGGGTTTCTGTGGGTACAGTTTCCCATGTAATTAACAACACCGCTTCTGTCAGAGAGGAGACCAAGGACCGAGTCTTATCAGCGATTAAAGAGTTAAATTATCATCCGAATTCGGTGGCTAGAAGTTTGCAAAGTCGTCGAACCAACACGATCAGCTTGGTCTTACCGGCAATTGAACACAGCCTAGGAGAGCCTTCTTATCTCCTTCAGCTTTTGGCGGGTATTAGCGATGAGTGCAAACGACATGGCTTTGACCTTCTTGTGTCCGCTGCCTCCTCTGATGAAGAGCGGCTGACCATCTACCAAAGGATAGTGAGAGGGAAAAGGGCAGATGGATGTATTATCACGAGCACAAAAAAGGACGACGAACGAATCGCCTATCTTATAAAAGAAGATATTCCTTTCGTTGCTTTCGGGCGCGCTAATGACGAGTGGGATTTCCCTTATGTCGATGTAGATGGGGAGGCAGGTGTGCGCCAGGGGGTACGCTACTTACTTGATCTCGGACACCGTCGGATCGGGTTTATCGGGCTCCCCTCCGAGTTGATGTGCTCACAGCACCGCCTTGCCGGGTATCGCTCCGCCCTTGAGGAACAGGGAATAGAGCTCGAACCCAACTTGATAGTGGAGGGTAAGACAACGAAAGAGGGAGGATACTATGCTATGAAACGTTTATTAAAACTTAATCCCGATCTAACAGCAGTCATGGTCTCAAGTGATTTGATGGCATTAGGTGCGATGGAAGCCGTGCGCGAAGCAGGACTTTCAGTCGGAAAGGATATCAGCGTTGTCGGCTTTGATGACATCCAGATGGCCGCTAGTTATCAGCCTCCTTTGACCACTATTAGGCAGCCAACGTATCGGATCGGTGTTATGCTGAGTCGAATGTTGATCCAATTGATCAACGGAGAAGAGCTGGATGAACGGCGAGTCATCCTCCAACCTGAGCTGATTGTTCGTGAGTCCTGTGGAAGAAGAGAGGAAACCACCCTATCACAAGGCAAGGCCAGGGAAAGGTGATCTTTTCGGTGTAGACTTCTCGGATCCATCGGAGGATCGTTCGAAGTACGCCTTCCGAAAGAACACCCCTGCAGCAGGGTAAAGAATCAGATCAAGATCCCGGCATGGTTCCCTCTCTTCCCACGTCATCTATTTCAAATTCAACATCGATCGATAGCGGGAGAAGACGTCACACTGCGCTTGGATGTACGCCTCTGCCTCTTCGTCCGTCATCCCCTCTGTCTCCCGCACAAGGCTTAGGAACCTTCCCTGCCACAGAACGCGGAGAGCATCGAGGATGTGCAGGTCTTCACTGCGAGCGAACGCGTTGATCGCGAGGTAGACCGCCCGCACCCAAAGGTCGAGCGGGAACGAGAATTCATCGAGCGGGAGCGCGTACACGCGGGCCAGCTCGGGTTCGAGCTCCGCCAGGAACGACGCCTTCCCCTGCACGAACTCCTCGTACTTGGCGCGGAACTGGGCGTATACTCGCTCTTTATCTACAATCAGCGGCGAAGGATGCACATCCGGAGGTTCGCCGATGCGCTCGATGCGCTTGATCCCATCGACTTTCTCGATGTAGGCACGGTAGTGCTTGATCAGGCGGAACAGCGTTCCCACGACCTGGTAGAACATGGGGACGAGTAGCTCCTCGGGATCGGCATACTGCTTGGTCGATTCGTGCTCCTTCACCCCGAGGACCGCCTCCACGATCTCCGTCCCCTCCGCACCGGCGACAAGGGTGATGAAGATGTCGATCCCGAACTCCGCTGGGAACAGGGGATGCTCCAGCAGGAGATCGATCAATCTGCGGGAGAGCCCGTACTCCCCTCCGATCGGCTGACGCACCCCGAGTCCGAACAGGACGTTCGTCAACGGATAGGCGATCTGGTTCGTTATCACTCCGTCGTAGCGATGGCGCAGGTAATACGGAACCACCAAATCGCGCCCGTTAACGATCGGGCCGACCAGGCGGTCGATCCAGTCCGGCCGAATGCTGGTAAGATCCCCGTCGACAAGGGCGACCGCGGCGGCACCGCGGGAGTTGGCGATTTCAAAGGTCGTCCTTATCGCACTCCCCTTGCCAAGCTTCCCCTTCTCCGTGACGACGAGTTTCTCAGCCTTGGTCGGGGTCGCGCTCGCTATATCACGGGTCCCATCGGTGGAAAAGCCGTCCGAGACGACGATCAACCCCGGTCTATCCGGGAAGTGTCGCGCTAATCCTTCGTCTACCTTTGCCATCACCCCGGCGACCGTGCCAGCACAGTTTCTCGTACTAATCCCAACGACGATATCTACTTTATCCATGTTTTTCTCCCTCTAGCTTGTTTTTCACGTAACCAACGGCTGTTCGATCCATTGTCAACGCAGCCGTGAGCTCTTTCCACTCATCTTCGATGCGGAAGAATTCCGCTGCCGCACTCTGTGCCCAGTCGAGAGCCCTTTCAACGAATCCCTCCGCCTCTCGCATTGTCCTGAATTCATTCCGGCAGAGTTCCAGAAGGGCATCGCGGGCGAGTACGGGAAGATCATCCCTAAGAAACCTGCCTGGGTACGGATCAAGGGGGGCGGGTGAAAGAAGCCCACGTTCCATCCCGACCCTGATCTTCTCCCGCGAGTAAATGAACCGGATGATATCGGACCGGAGCATCGCACAGGGCGAGCGGCGGAACAGGCGCGGAGGGAAATGGTCCACAAAAAGCTCGTTATCCCACCAAAAGCGATCCCCATGCATGCGGCAGGTAGTTATGTAGTCGATGTCCTCCCCGCGGGGAATATAGGGATCGAACGGAACCCGCATGAACAGGTCTCGGTGGATCACGATGTTCCCCCCAAACCCGATCGGGGTATCAACTAGGCCCTGGGATGCGGCGGCGAGGGCGGAGATTCCGTTTCTTATCCATCTTCCCCGCTCGAGGAGTGGGTTCGCCGCCCGCGCGGGCGGCCCATCCTCTGTTTCACGGTAGGGACCGACCACTCCCAACACCGGCTCACCGGCATATTCCGCGCCGATGAACCGCTGCGCCCGGGCAAGATACCCAGCGGGAACCTCCTCATCGTCATCGAGCCCGATCACGGCATCAGCCCCATACAGGGCCGCGATGAGGAGCTGCAAGTTACGTACCTTCCCGTACCCGATGAGCCCGATGCAGTTGGCAGAGCGCCGGCCGACGAGATGATCGAGGTCATCGATCCCGAAGACCCCGATCCGGATCTTATCCCGGTAGGGTTCGATCTCTCTTCGTACCTGTTCCACCGCCAGGCCTGCGATCGTGGCATCGGTACCCGCGACTATGACTGCCACTGGGGTATCCGCGCCCGCCGCCGCGATGCTTGCGATGAGGCGGGGGAGGGGCCCTTCCATCCCGAGCGGAATGGGGTGGTCGTACGGGCCAGAGTCTGGCTCATCCGGCGACCGCCGGTAGGTTGGGACGGTGATCAGGAGCTTCATCAGTCCTCCTCCCTCCGGAATCGCAGCATGAACTCCTCCTCCTGCGGATGCAGCGTGAACAGATGCATTCCCTCCTGGACCGAGATCCGCTTCACTTCCGCTCCGGTCGCCGCCGCAGCGAGTCCACCAGTGGAGGCTGCCCCGACGGTGTAGGAGTATCCGGGCGGAACGCGCATCCGCACCTCCAACCCCGCCGTTGTCGACTCGACCTCAAGGATCCGATCCGAGGGGGCGGTGATGTACTTGTCCACGAACCCGATGAACGCGATCCCGGAGCAGACCGGGGCGAGAACGTAATAATCACCACCGGCCGGTGGAAGGGTCCCTCGCATCTCAGCGACGACCGCTCCTTGGGCGTGCGAGTATATCATCCGCCCCTGCGTAGGGATGTCGGCAAGGCGGTATTCTTGGGGGGCATCGCCGATGTTGAACACCACGACGTAGATCCAGGCGCCGTCCCCGCTCTCGGTCACCCCAACGACGAGGTCGCGCGCCAGCGGGTCCCACACCGGACGGGCCGGGCGATCCGGCTTGGCCAACACCCCGTCAGGGAACACAAGCCGGTCGATGATCCCTTTGTTCACCTCCCCTAGCTTGTCTCCGATCCCGATCGGCCCGGCACTCAACGCGCGCATCAGGGCCTCGGATTCGGCGTCCGGCTCGTCAAACCCATCGGGATGGTCGGGGTTCGTGATGAACACATCGTGGAACGGGAACATCCCCAGGGAATACAGCAGCCAACCGACCAGGAACCGATCGATGATGAACCGCTGCGGAGGGACGTACTCGTAACGGGCGGCGGCGGCCGGGTCGAGCTGCGCGAGCTGGCCGGGCTGCTTCACCAGGTAGTCGTCCCCGCTGCGGGAGGAGACGACCGCATCAGTGTGCGCTGCGGTGAGAAGGAATCCGACCGTAGGATCGGAGAGCATCAGTGGGAGCCCATTTTTGCCAAGACCTTCTGTCATCGTCTTGAACCACTCCTCCCCCGCGGTGAGGGAGGCGCGCAGCGCCGGGATCCTCTCCTGATATACGCGGATGTGATCGTGCCAGACCCCGATTGCTCCCTCTTCCTCGGTGAGGCGATGCCCCAGGTCGGAGTAAAACCTCCCTTCCTGCGGGCAGGCGGCGCCGTCCCCCTCCTGGAAGCGATAGCCATCCTGGTACTCGTTTTCGGGATCGAATCCGGAGAGGTGGAGGAAGAACGGGATCCCGGTGCGGGACTTGATCCGGCCGAGCCCGGACGGGAAACGTCGTTCGTCCGCCCGATACGCCTTGGCGAACCCGACCCGGTCATGCGGGTACCACAGGTCGAGCCCGAAATAACCGATCGGGATCTCCTCCTCCCGGAAGTAATCCCCGAGCGCTATTAACACCTCCTCGTCGATCGGATGCAGAAGCTCGGAGTAGTACGCCCCGTAGTCGTTCCAATAGCCGAGCCGGGAGAGGACCGGGTGCGCCAGCGGGGTCGGCCGGGGCCGCCCGGCGCGGATCCCATCACCCCAGCGGAGCAGCGTGGAGAACGGATCGTCACCGGCCGCGATCACGGTGGAGACGACCGTCCCTTGTGGAACCCTGTCGATCGCCCCGTGCACGCCGCGGGAGATCATCCCTGGTTCGGGGCCCGCCCGCAGCGGACTCACTGGATAGTGGCTCCCCGGGGAGATCACCATCGCTTTTCCGTCCGCAACGAGGACGAGGGGGGAGAACGGTCTGTCCGACGGGATCGAATCCAGGCTCTTCCCGTACACAGCATGCGGCCACTCACCACCCGCATCGGACAATCCCCACGTGTACAGGAGGACTTCGCCCTCCCGCAGACGGAGGATCGGGGCGTTGAACGTGGTGTAGAGGAAGCTGTCGGCGGTCTGAATCCCGACCAGCTCCGTCAAGGCTTCTGCATCGATCACCGTCTTTCCCTGCTCCGGATAGGCGCGCACGGTGAGTGAGACGATCGGGTCGGCTTCCCCAGCGGAGTAGATGAGGGCGTAGCCCGAGTATTCCCCGTCTCCATCGCGGCCTGAGATCGGGCGTGCATCCACGAGTTCGAATCCTCCGGTGAACGACGAGCGCTCTTCCCCGGCATACGGGAAAGCGATCCCCATCTCCTGCACCCATGCCTCCCCGCCCCGGACGAGGGAGGCGCCGGTCGCGGTCAGCCGCACCTCCAACTCAGCCCCCATCCCGCCCCTCCTTTGGGGAGAGCCCGAGCGTCACGATCCGCTTACCCGGAACGGGAAACGCGACAGCATCGCCATCAGGTTGAAGGACCTCCAGCGGCTCCTCGTTCAGGTTCAGGCGGACAGCGCGGTCGAGCGGGAACCCAGTCTCCAGCCTCCCCTGGACCGGCTCTTCCGCTAAGTTGACCACCCGAACCACGATGAGGTCAGCATCCTCGTGAGGTCAGCATCCTCGGCCGGCTTGACTGCGGTCACCGCGAGCGACTTGGGAAGGACGGAGAGGAAACCGGCGCGCGGAGGAAGGATACCGGGATGGGGACGCACCGGGACTGCCCGCGCCGGAAGATTGAACAGGGCGGACTGGCGGAGGAGCGCAGGGAGATCGACGGTCGTAGTGAGAGCAAACTCGACGATGTGCGGGCCGAGGCACTGTGCCTCCGGGGTGGGGATGATCGGCCCTGCTTCGTCGACCCGGCGGACCAGATCGCGGCGGGCGAGCCAGCCGATGCTCCGCACCAGCGTGAGGGCGACCGTGCGTGCCTGATCGTCGAGGACCTCGTATTCGCTCACACCGCCGGAGAGAACAGCGAACCCGCGCTTCCCGTCGGCCAGATAGACGAATCGGTCCAGGTGCTTGGTCGAGTACGGGGCCTCGGACCAGCCGTCGCCGGCTGGGATCTGAATCGGCCGCTTCACCAGGTCGAAGTGTTCGGCCGCCCGGGAGACGTCGGTTCGGATCCCGGTTGGGAACAAGACCCGAAGGCGATGATCCTTGGCAGCGTTCACAAACTCGATCCGAAAGTCGATCCGCTTTTCCCCCGGATAAAGGGAGATCTCAGTCTCGATCTCGTGCCGAATCCGTTCAGTGACGCGGGAATCGCGGCTCGAGTCCAGCTCGGCCGGGATCTCGATGGTACTCCTGATCTGCATCACCGCCCGGAGGCGACTGACCGAGATTCCGGTCACCACGCCGGGAGCGGAAAAGATCGGCTCTTCGTCCGCGATCGGGTCGAAGGTGTACTCATCCCCGCGGTCGCCGCGGTCCTCGAACCGGAGCCCACCCGAGTAGACTTCCCCGGTCTCCTTATCCAGGATCTCGATCGTCCCGTCCGCAGCCATCGCGACGCGATAGTGGGCGTTCTCAATCGCGCCTTTCTCTCCTTTCAGCTCATCCGAAGCCGAATCACTTCCGCCGGGGAGGATTCGATAGGTTGCGTATCCGAACGCCGGGATATCGGCCCCGAGGAGGCGGACGCGGGTAGGGGTGACCGCCTCAGCCGGGACCGTCCTCCCGTCCACGGTGATCCCGTGCACCGGCCCGGCTGGAAGCGGTTCCGGGAGTTCGACCTCAATCACCCGGTCGCCGGGGAAGTTGGTCGGGTTAAACGCGACCACTCCGCTCCCGGCACCTGCGGGTACCTCGACCGCCGCGGCGATGGTCTTCAGGTTCTCCGCGCTGACCCCGCGTGCGATCTGCTCGCTCCACGCAAACCGCGTCTCCATCTCCCGATGCACTTGATCCACGCTGCACCCGCCGATGCTGTCGTGGGGATGGTTGCGCAAGAGCCACTTCCAGGCAGTCCGGAGCTCACCCCGCGGTGGGTGAACGCCGAGGGGGATCAGTAACGCGGAGGTGGGCTCGGCCCAGCCGAGAAGTTCAGTCTCGACCGCCCGGTTCGCCTGCTTGAGCGGCATCCGGGCTGAGTAGACGCTCTGCAGGACGCGGGTGTCTTTCGGGGAATTGAGCTCCCCCGCGATCACCGCGAGCTCGGATCGATCAACTCGATTCCGGACCGCAGCGAAGAACTCCTCAAGCGATCCCTGCACAATGTGGACGCTCTCAAGCTGGGTGTTGGCCGCCGCGATGAACTCAGGGATCCCGGGATCCGGAAACGCGTGGTCGTCCCCGTTCAGCAAAAGGACACAACCGCTCGCCGCACGTGCCGCGAGGAAATCCAACGCTCGTTTGACCCGCTCCATCCCGGCGGCCGGATCAGCGGAGAGGTCGGTCAGCCCGCCGTAGCCGCGGGCAGGGAGATGAACTCCCAGGATCGAGCTTCCATCCGGCCCCTTCCAGATGAACTCGTTGTGGACCGTCCTATCGTACTCAAGCCCCCGCCACACCACCGCGGTATCGATCCCAAACCCACGCAGGATCTGCGGCATCTGGGAGATGTGACCGAACTGATCGGGAAGATAGCCGACCTTCGTCACCCGCCCGAACTCGGCCGCGATCCGGACCCCGCGCTGCAGGTTGCGGATGATGGACTCGCCGTCGACCAAGAACTCGTCCGGGAGCACGTACCACGGCCCGACTCCGATTCTCCCTGTCCGGATCGATCGTCTCATGTCGCGGGCACGCTCCGGGCGCATTTCAAGATAGTCCTCCAGTACGACCGTTTGGCCATCGAGGTGAAAGTGACGGAACGCCGGATCCCTGTCGATGATCCCGAGCAATCGGTCGATCAATCGGACCAACCGCAGGCGAAACACCTGGAACGGCTGGTGCCATTCCCGGTCCCAGTGCGTGTGGGGGACGAAGAAAACGTCGACTGTGCTATTCGGACACATCGGCGAGGATCCCCTTCAGGTGACGCTCGAGACTCTCCAGACTGTAGTAGCGCCTGCCCAGCTCATAGTTACGGGCCACCATCTCCTCCCGCACTGCTGGGTCGGTGAGAACAGTGACTGCGGCAGCAGCGGCGCGGGAGATCACAGCAGGAGGGACTTTCACCAGCCCAAGATCATCCTTTCCGGCGAGTTCGTCCCCGAGGGAGATGACCGCGAACCCTTTGTCCTTTATATCCGCCTTGTAGACCGGGTACTCGAAGACCACGATCGGGACGCGGGCGTGCAGCCCCTCCAGAAACTGATTTCCCCAACCTTCGTACAACGAGGGGTAGGTGATGAGGTCGGCAAAGACGTAGGAGTCCCATAGGGAATAGATCTTCTCCCCGTCGTCGGTCCTCCCCCGACGCGATCGGATCCGATCGGAGATGACGCACAGTTCTACCCCGGCCCGGGCTGCTCGCTTCTCCAGCCGCTTCAGGTAGTCCTTTGTCGGATCCTCGGAGTAACCGGCGAGGACGAGAACGATCCGGTCTCCTTTCCCGAACGGCCTCCCGTCGTACAGGCCGCGTTCCTCGAGCCTGCGGCGGTTCTCCCCGCGATCGAGGGCGGCGACCAGATCGATCGCCAGCTCGATCCCCTTTCTCGGAACGATGCGTGTCGCCTGGAGGACGAGGATGTCGCTTTCCCCCACTCCGATCTCGGCGCGGAAGTCGCGGTTGTAGTCATCGACCTTCCAGTCCGGTCCGGAGAAATCGAACACGTTGGGAACGATCTTTGCGAGGGCACCGCGCCGGGTCCGCAGCTCGTCGCGGGCGAAGCTGTTGATCACCACATGACCGATTGTCGGACCGGTCGGAGGGAGGTACTCATCGACGATCCGCGCCGCTGCCGGGCAGGTGGGTTGCATCCCGCGGAACGATTCCCACCAGAAGTCGTGATGATGGCCGACCGCGGGGATCTGCAGGTCGTTGACAACCCGGGCAAATGCGACCGCCGCCGCCGGGTTCGCCCCGATCGACCAGATGTTGTTGGGGATGAGAAGGTCGATCGATTCCTCCGCAATGAACCCACGCAGCTTCTCCTCGATCACCCCGGCTTCGGATAGAATCTCGCGCTCCAGGGCTGCTCCGTTCGGGTAATCGCGAAGCGAGTGAAAGGTGTTCCACGCCATCCGCTCGGCCTCGGTCCGATGGTGGTAGAGCTCTGGGATCAGGTACCCCGTACCCGTTCCCAAATCGCCGCCGCACAACCGGACGGAATGGCCCATCCGCTCCAGGACGACCTTCCACTTGTCCATCTCCAGGGAGACGCCGTCCGTACCACCGACCTTGTAATGACAGAGGCCAATACGCATCATCGGAACGTTACCACCTAGTAGCCCTCGCGTGCACTCAATCGACGGGACCTTCCACCATCTAAAAAGGGCAATCGAACAAACCGAGCTGACATCTTGTCCATTACTCTAATCCGCCCCGTCTCGAAATTGCGGTGTGAGTACCGACCCTCACCGCACCAAAGAGCTCAAGCTTCTTCTTTCCTCTTCGACATCCTTACAAACCCCTCTATCATTCGATAGAGGTAAAAGAGGGCGTAATCGTAGCCTTTCAGGGCTACTTTAGTGGTATAGTTAAGAACCCGGGCGATCCAGAGCTTGAAAAGGAGATCCCGCCAATCTTTATCCTCGGAATCAAAATGTTCAAGAAGGACTTTGTAGGACTCGTACCAGTTGTCCGCATCCATAAACACAAACCGGGGTTTCCGTTGACACTCCGCCATGCCCTCGCGGACCTCCTTTGGGAATAGACTCAGGAGCTCAAGCTGCCTATCCGTCCAATTCTCCATCAGGAGATGAAGGCTTCCCTCTATGTCGTAAGCAGTCTTCTCTTTAACCCTATCAGGTACCGGTCCCGGCCGCTCCACACGATGTAGCGGTCTTGCGGCATCGATCTTTTCGGTTTTAAGCTGCTGAATGATCGAGAAACATTCGATCGCCATGTCCTGCAAGTCGGCCAGTGTCTTGTAGAGCTTGTGTACTTTGCCGATCGAAACATAAGTCTCATACATGCTGAATCCGCTTGCCACCATGAGCCAGGTGTAAGCCGTATCGATTCCCCAATCAGACTGTCGGAGAGCTCGCTCATCCGCGTATAACTTCGCAGCCACTTCTCGGGTAAAGAGCAATTCGCCCCCTAGCGGTTGTTCGATGAACGGGAGTTCCGTCTCGGGCCAGAGGACGGAAAAACCTGTTTTGGTGATCATCCAAGTAACCATGGCATCGGTGCTGGCGCGGGGGAAATAATGCCGGACTACTTGATAACCATCATCGGCCGGTATTTCAGCCTGGGTAATCCAATCACGCGAGAATGTCTCGATATCGGAGTCGTAAAAATGCAGCCTGGAGAAACCGGTCTCCTCCAAAAAATACTTGAGAGCAGTATTCATTCCGTCGCCTTTGCCAGGCCGTTTAGTTCCAAGCCGCTCTTGAACGATCAAGCCAACCCTTTTGCCACTACTTCGCTCTAACTCAGGGATCGCTTTCTCTATCTCCTTGTAGCATTCATTCTCTTCATACCCCACGCACAGCACCGAACCGATGCGAGGATGCGATAGAGCTTCGCGAATGTTCTTCTTAAACACAGCAACGTCTTCGGACTTGAACGGAAAAACGACCAAGCTTGTACCTGCCACAGTATTCCCTCCTGGATTCATGAAGATGTTATTAGTCGTTGAACAACAAACTCTTACCGGTTTTTTCATCAAAAATTCTTATTTTATTCTTGAGAATAGTAAGACTGATTGTCTGCCCGGGTTTTATAGGTAGATCTGGGTTAGCAGCAACCTTTAATATGTCTTTCCCTACCTGCACAGTCAGAAGCTGCTGAGAACCCAAGTGCTCAGATACCAGTACTTTAGCGGGAAGGCTGCCATCCTCGGGTTCCAGGTGTACTTCGATGTTCTCAGCTCGAATTCCCAGATCCACCACCTGTCCGACCAATCGCCCAAGCGGCTTTTTCCAATCCTCAGGAACGGCTATCTTGAACTCACCGATGACGAGAATAACATCACCGTCTCCCTCGTCACTGACCGTAGCGGTGAGAAAGTTCATCGGGGGAGTCCCGATAAATCCGCCGACGAATTTCGTGGCGGGCCGATCATAAACCTGACTAGGACTGTCCAACTGGACTATCTCTCCTCCGTGCATTACGGCTATGCGATCACCGAGGGAGAGGGCTTCGATCTGGTCGTGGGTAACATATACCGTAGTAGTACCGATCTCCTGATGAAGGCGCTTGAGTTCTGCCCTCATCTGAAGGCGAAGGAGCGCATCTAAGTTGGAGAGCGGCTCGTCCATCAGCAATACATCTGGTCTCATAACGATGGCTCGTGCAACTGCCACTCGCTGTCTCTGTCCTCCGGAAAGCTGGGCTGGGTAGCGTGTCAAAAGTTCTTCAATTTGGAGGAGTTTGGCGACCTCTTCGACGGCCGTTTGAATTTCATTTTTTGGAACATGTTTCATTCGTAGCCCGAACCCTATATTTTGCGCCACCGTCATATGCGGAAAGACAGCATAGCTCTGAAAGACCATCGCAATGCCGCGTTGGGCTGGAGAGGACTCCGTCACATCACGCTCTCCGATGAAAATGCGTCCCCCGTTCACCCGTTCCAGACCAGCTATACAGCGCAAGGTGGTAGTTTTACCACACCCTGAGGGACCCAGCAGCACGAGAAACTCTGTCTCTCTCACAGTCAAGTCCATATCCTTGACTGCTACTACTTTGCCGAATTCTTTACGCACGTTCTGAAGTCGAATCTCTGCTGCCATTAGATCACCTCTCTGCTGTAGCCCCACCCCACATTTGGAATAGGTACCGGCGAATTAGGAACATGAATATCAGGGTAGGAAGTACCATGAAAAACCCCCCGGCAAAACGGAAATAAAGAGGGGAAGCCTGTAATGTACTCATAATTTGAGCGGGCAAAGTCCGATGCTGCACTGTCAGGATAGTAGCAGCAAATACTTCGTTCCATGATATCACGAACGTAAACATAGCGGCCGCAGCCAGACCTGGAAGAGCAAGAGGGAGTGCTACTCGAGTGAATGCCCCAACCCTGCTGCAGCCCAAAGTCATGGCCGCCTCTTCCAAATCTTTGGGTACACTCACAAATATCCCGGTAATGATGAGTACGGCGAACGGCATAGCCATAGCAACATGTAGAAAGGCCACCCCGATCAGGGTGTCATAGAGCCCCCATTTTATAAAGGTAACGGCTAGAGGGATCGCAAGGAGTGCGGTGGGAAACATCCTCGTCATCAGGATTCCCATTCGGTACACGTTGCGTCCTCGGAAGGTAAACCGAGCCACTGCGTATCCGGCTGGTGCTGCCACAATGAGCGTAATACCCAGGGTCATGAGCGCCACCAAAACGCTGTTCAATAATGAAGGAAGGACTCCGTAAGAATTCAGAAAGAACTTCATTGTTTCGAGAGAAAAATGGCTGGGAATAATTGACTTAGGCCATTGATAGATCTCTTGCTGCGGTGTAAAGGAAGCCAAAGCAATGAGCACGATGGGCAACAACACCCATGAAGCGACTACTATCGCCGCCATATAGATCAGTGTCTGACGTTGTAGTCTTCGAAAGCTCATTTCCCCACCATCTCTGCTTTTGGCCTAAAGAACCACATATAAAACCATGTTATAATAATAGAAAGGACCATTAACAATACGGCATAAGCGGCTGCCATATGGTAGCTGCGATAGAGGGAATACCAGAAATAAGACTGTCCAGCCAACACAGGCACCAAATTCCCTCCTATTGCCACCGCTACCGCGAACATCTGCAAGGCCAAGATCGTTCTGATAATCAAAGCGGACTGAATAGCCGGCTTGAGCAGTGGAAGTATTACATACCGAAGTTTCTGTAATGGCCGCGCTCCCAGAACTTCAGCGGCTTCCAGATAATCCTTGGAAATCATTTGTAGCCCTGCTACCAGATTCACCAAAACAATCGCCGTAGCCCTCCAATGCTCGGCAATGACAATAGCCCAAAATACAAAACTGATGTTCTGATAGGAGATGAAATAAATCGGCTTATCAATGATGCCCAAGCCGTATAAGGCGGAGTTCAAATATCCGTGTTGCGCAAATATGGAAAGCCATATGAGACCAGCGGCAAGATCTGAAATACCCAATGGGATTGTACATATATAAAGAAAAAAGCGCGAGCCCTTAAAGCCTGTATTGACAAGCAGGGCGATAAATAAAGCCGTTACCAGCTGCAAGGGAACAATAATAGCAACCAGAAAGAAAGTGTACTTCAACGCGCTAGCAAACTGGACATCGTGGACCATTTGGAGAAAATACCGCACGGTGAATGCACCGTCATCACCGCGGAACGCCAGTCCAATCGAGTTCACCAACGGCAGCAGAAAGAAGATCAACAAATACACAAGGCTGGGCACCAAAAGCCAATAGGGGAGCAGCGTATCTGTCCCTAGGAGTCTATTTATGCGAGTATTTGTCATAAGAATGATAATATAGAGGGGGAAAGGAGATTCCCTTCCCCCTCTTGTTGATTTGGTTTACTTGTTATCCGGGGCAGGATAAGGGGCGCCCGAATCCAGGTAGAGCTTGCGCAGTGCTTGCCCGCCTGTCAGAAGGACGCTCTTGATATCCTTGCCTTGGATCACGATCTGCGTGAACGTATCCCGGTAGATCTTCTTGTACTCATCGCTGATTCCGCTGGGAATGAACGACACAATGGCATCGGGAGAGGACGCCTGCGCACTCACTCCCTTGGCCAGGATCTGAAGCGCACCGCTCGGAACAGCGTTAGCCGCTTCGGAAACTACCGGGAAGAATCCCACACCCTGCAGAATCGACACTTGTGCGTCAGGGCTGGTCAGATACTTGATGAGCTTAGCAGCAGCCTCAGGGTTAGGCGAAGTCTTCGGAATGCCAAGGCCGGCTATAACGGTGATGAACGCGCGACCTGCCGGCCCTGCCGGAGACGGAATGGCGATAAACTCATCAGGCTGCTGAACGATTGCCGGCTTCAACCGGGCGGTGTGATCCCATGCAATCCAGACATCACCAGAAAGAAGCGGCGTGTCCATGGAATCCCAAGTCGGAGCAGCCGGGTTCACATACTGCCAAAGCTCTTTCATGTACTCCCACATCTCGACCGCTTCAGGACTGTCAAACTTGAGTACCTGATACCCGGTAAACGAGGGATAGAGATACCCGTGGATGAAGCGGTGCAGCAGGGATCCAGGTCCAGCGGGAATTCCTAGCTTCTTCTCCCCTGTGGCATCATAGATATTCTTCGCCCAAGCAAGCAGCTGGTCATAGGTGAGAGACCAGATGTCAGCTCCCTCAGGAAGATATTCCAACGCCTTTTTGTTCACCGTCATGAGGTAAGTGGCCTGCATCAAGGGGATGTAGACCTGCTTGCCTTCCATCTGCCCCAGTTTCATGAGTCCGGGGCTTATGGAGCCTCCCACAGCCACATTGCTCACATCGCTGAGGGCTCCGACGGTGCTCGCAAAATCTCCATGGAGACCACAGACGACATCAATTGTACCCTTCCCCGCCTTAGCCTCAGCAGTGAGGCGATCAACAAATGGAGCATACTCAGATCCAATAAATGTTACTTCGACACCTGTCGCTTGAGTAAAAGGCGGTAAGAGAGTTTGTCGCACCCACTCGGCTTCTTTGATAGGGTTGAACTGTGTGGAAAGCCACGTGATTTTTTCGGCACTGAACGCAACTACGGAAATCCCAATCGTCAACAGCAGTGTTACAAGGATCAGCTTCTTCATATCATCCTCCTTGGAAGTTCTTTAGAGAATCGCCTTGTTGCTTTTGCTGCTGTCTCGTGTTTGTGCAACCACCTCCCTCCCGAATAGCTAAAGGTCGAGATGTTTGTTATAACAAAGATAGCGCAATCGGGGGCGTTTGTCAAGAGGAGAATCTTGGTGGAGCAAGAGTTTCACTGGGCAAAAGGCGAAATGTTGAACGTTTGCGAGTCCTAGAGCGTTTTCCCGAATAGGAGTTGGTAGAAGGCTATCGACTAAATACCGAGCTCTGCATTCATGTAAAAGTACATAGTTTCCGCAAGGTTGCACTTAATGCAAAAGAAGCCTTTGCTACAACCGGGGAAGGAAAGAATACAAATAAATATCTGCTGAAGAAACGATGGGGCGGGTTCGACCCTACTGAGATCTTCGGAGAGTATATCCGGCTGTCTGGCAAAACTTAGCCATCAACTCAAGAAATCAGAAAGTTGATGATCTTACGGGCCTCTTCCACAGCCTTTTTCGGTGTCATGCGCTTAGTAAGTGCATTTTCAATCATCAGCTGGAACTGCTCTGAGACCTTGGCATACTGGGGTATAGCAGGCCGCGACCGAGCGCTCTGCAAGAACTGTGAAACTTGGTAAGAAAACCAATTAGTCTCGGGATCCAAAGTTTGGACTACTGAAACCCTGGTTGGAGTACGCCCCGTCTCTACACAAAACGTTCGCATAAGTTCAGGGCTAGCAACCTGCTTCAATATCTCCAAGACGGACTTTGCGTCCTTTGATTGCCGGAATATCACATAAACCATTCCTCCGACCACTGAGGCACTGCTCCCTCCAGAGGGTGCGGGTATCGGAATACAGCCGACCCGTTCACGAAATGCTGCATCATCCCACCCGCTCACCTCCTGAATCAGAGCTTTCTCATAACTTCCCCCAACAGCAAGTGCCACATTTCCTTGTGCGAAAAGCCTGGCAGGCTTGTCCCACGCAAACGCGACAACCTCTGGAGAAACCACTTTGTGCTTATGAATAAGATCCACAAGAAATTGCACGGCATATACAGCTTTCTCGTCCAGTGCCACCCTATTCTCAGACAGAAGATCTCCACCAGCTGCCCAAATAAAGGGAAGCAGCTGATATGTAGTCGTCTCCCCTGCTTTCGTACCCCCCACAAAGGCAAGCGGAAATCTCTTAAGGCGTTTGAAATGTCGAGAAACTTCTATTAACTCATTCCAAGTGCGAGGAGGTTGCGCTCCTTCCTGGAGGAACCAATCCTTCCTGTACCAAAGCACAGAAACGCTCGCTTCCGGTTGAACACCATAAAAGGTATTAGTCCTGAACGCTGGGAATAAGTCTGCCTTAAATTCCTCTAACCAATGAGAATCAAGCCGATCAAGGGATTTAAGAAACCGCAAATCAGCAAATTCTGTTACCCATGCCCAGTCAACCAGTGCAAGATCGGGTGCTACTCCTTTTCCTACCGCCGAGAGTATTTTGTTCCGCAACTGCGGCCGGCCAAGGACCTCGACTTCGAGTTTGACCTTCTCCGCATCCTGATTGTATAAGCCGACAGCCTCTTGCAGAGGAGGAACCCAACGGTTTTCCGGCAGCATAACCCGTATAGAGGGAACCGACTTGCGAATCTCATGATTAACAAAAGTCCCCTGCCCTGGACGGCGGTAAAGGAGCCCCTCGTTAGCCAATTCCGTAAGAGCTTGTCGCACCGAAATGCGGCTAATATCGTAGATCTCGCATAATTCATATTCGGTGGGAATACGCGTGCCGGGCTTGAAGTCCCCCTTCTCGATCTTCGACTTGATGATCTCCTTCAATTGGCGATAGATCGGAACACGTACCTCTCTATCAATCTTATCCCTGTTCCAATCATGAACTTCCATTTTACTTATCGCTTCTCCCGCTGCTTCCATCGAGACCTCTGGATTTCCGCATTTATCTTAAAACGAGTTTAGTAGGTAACGCCCTCTTCAGCAAGCTGCCGAAGTGCTTCTGGAAAATTACCGAAGTCAGGGCGAATTCCGCAAGTAAGGAAACGTTGCTCGAGCTGTGAGAGTTATCTGGCAGGCTTTGTTCCAAGCGACTCGCTCCTCGAGCCAGCTTTGAAGCGGTAGAGGTACGATGGGTAGCCCAAATTCTGAGGCAACGGCTACCGCTTCGGTAACCTACTCTTTTGCGGCATCACGTT
>JAGGSO010000002.1 GCA_021159055.1 Candidatus Bipolaricaulota bacterium
CTATAACGCCCTTTAAAAGGCAACTTCGGATTTGCAACTGTAGAAGATGGTTTAAGCCTGTCGATCATGCTTCGCCCTCCCCGTTGCCCATCTGCTTTTCGAAAGCCTGGCGGACAAGGCCCATGACGTAAGGGAGATCCTCGACTCGACTCAGCGCTACTTCTACGTCACCGTTGCCCCAGCGGCCAAGGTTGGTGATGTCCTTGCACAGACCACGCGGGTCGTGCAATTCGTGGAACTTCATATTGAGCGAGAGGCGCAGGCGGCTCTTCTGCGGCACCACGTCCACGAAGTTGGTCTCGGCCTTGTAGGCCACGTAGAGCTTAAGGAACTCCTCAGTGACGCAGGGGTCGAGGGCCAGCACCTCCTTGCGAAACGCCTGAAAAAGTCCGGCCATGGGGCCGGAAACTAGGTACGGATGATCCTCGATGGTGTAGGCGACCTTAGCCTCACGCCCGGGGCGGTAGCGCTCAAGCACGTCTTTGGGTAGCGAGGGTGCCGGCCAGACCTTAAGGGCCAGTTCTGCCAGCCGGTCGGCGCGGGCCATAATCGCGTCCTCGTTCCACACTTCGACCTGGGCAAGCCCTTGGTTCAGGCGCAACGGGCTCTCGCGAAAGCCACCGGGCATGTCGCGCTTCTCGGGGAAGGGCCGATCGCTGTACTCGGAGTTGTAGCCAGTCAGCGTCAGGTTCCCGAGGGTGTGCAGCCAGGTCTCCTGGACGCGCTTCCAGTCGGGGCCAAGCGCCTCTTGCCAGGCATGAGACAGGTTTTCGTTTTGGGGCATGATGTGCTCGATGGTGTACTCGTCCACCGGCACCGGCTCCTTGCGGCCGTGGTTCTCGAGACGGCGTAGCCAATATGAGCGACTGCGGAAGTTGTAGAGGTCGCGGGCCTTCAGTTCGCGCTCGAACTCGGCATCGCGCGGGAAGCGGCGGTAGGAAGGCAGCAGCAAGAAGTGCGCCTTGATGCTTTCGAGGTAGCGCTGCTTGTCGAGCGCGCGGTGGAAGGTGGCGAAGGTCTTGTTGAGGGAATTGGTCGGAATTCCGCAGACCGCACGGCGGAAGACGTAGCTTTCGACCAGGCGCACTGCCTCAAGCAAATCGGCGTGGGGCAAAATCCCCTGTTTGTAGTCGTTGTAAAGCTCCAGTAGGAAGGGCCATGCGACATTCGCCTTGAGCTCACGCAGGTCGCGAAAGGCGGCAGCCAGCGCCTTGTCCTGCTCCTTGCCGAGAGCCATGGCGCAGTAGTGGTTTGCAAAGCGGTGAATCCTGGCGACCAGGGCGTCGACCCCAGCGGCGACCACGTCGGGGCGTCGGGCGTAAGCCTTGAACGCCGCGTAGACCTCTTTAACGTTGGGAATCTCGCCGGTCTCGATGGTCAGGAAGTGGCGCATGAATGCGTCGAACTCGCGGCCGTAAGCCTCCTGGCCAAAGGCTTGCTCCATTGGGCGCCAGTGGTCGGCGTAGAGCTGATTCTGGTGCTCAGGCTCCAGGCCCATCAGGATGAAGTTGCGAATCAGGTCGGCCTGGGTCAGTTCGAGACCGGTCGAGTTCATGCTCTCAAAGATGAGTTGGGGGTTGTCCTGATCGCGGCTGAGGGCGATGTCCACGATCACGAGCTTGGCCAGTCCATAGCAGAGCGGAGCAAGGTCATCACCGAGCTTGGCGATCTGCTCCTCGAAAAACTTGAAGTTTTCGGCAATGCGGATCGAGTGCTCAGCAGGCAGGTCCTTCTGGCGCACCAGCGCAAGCAAGGTGTTGCGGTCGGTCTGGGTCAGAAGGAGTTTGTAGGCGCGGTCGTCATCCTCCAGTGGATTCAACAGGTAGTAACTGCGGATCTTCTTTGCCGAGAACCCCTCCACCGGTTCGCTGTTGCCGACCCGGCGCGCGAGGGCTTCGAGCAAGAGCGAGACGGTGGTGAGCCGCTGCTGGCCGTCGATCACCAGCAATGGCGATTGGCTGGTGACCTGGTAGATGCCTTTCTCAATGTACACAATCGAGCCTAGGAAATGGGCTGAAATGGCATCGTCAGAGCCCGTGCGCAGGATGTCGTCCCAAAGTTGGCGGCATTGGCGTTCACCCCAAGAGTAGGTGCGTTGGTAAATGGGCACGATGAACTGGGGCGACTTCTTGAGAAAGTCAAGCAGCTTTGCCTCTGTGGCCTTCATTACGCATTCCTCCCAAAATTTTCCTCCAACAGCCCTTTTGCTTCCTTCTCCACCGCCAGCAGGTCGGCATGGATTTCATCAAGGCTCCGCAGTTTCTTGGGCTTGTAAAACCATCGGTTGAAGCTGTTTAGTCTGCCGGTTCTGCCAGCATTTGAATAGGAACACAATCCCCGAGTCATACTTGCGCTCCCTCCGTGAAGAGATCGATATAAGCGTCATAGCGGAACCGCCGATTTCGCACCTGGCCAGTGATCTCAGAAAGCAATTCGTGCGCGACGAACTTCTGCATCAGTTGATTGGCAGCGGTAAAACTGGTCCCGGTTATGTCAGCAATATCATTTACGGTGATGATGGGACGGGAGTAGAGAGACTCCAACACCTTGAGCCCGTTGGCGGCCACACGTCCAAACTGCTCAATAATCAAAGCCCGATGCGCTTCGCGTAGCTCCACAATGCGCCGGGCAGTGGTCGTAGCTTCTTGAGATACCTCTGTGATCCCCTGCAAGAAGAATTTCAGCCACGACTCCCAATCACCTGTGTCTCGCACGGCTTGTAGCAGATCGTAGTACCGTTGCCGGTATCGTTTGAAGTAGTAAGAGAGGTAGAGTACGGGCTTCTGCAGGATGCCGCGTTCACAAAGGAGGAACGTGATAAGCAGGCGGCCGATCCTTCCGTTGCCATCGAGAAACGGATGGATGGTCTCGAATTGGGCGTGTGCCAGTCCCACCTTGATCAGGAAGGGCATCGTGTAATCTTTGTGCAAGAAACGTTCCCAATCCCCGAGCGCTTTTGGGACCTCACTCGGTGGGGGAGGGACGAAGGTGGCCTCATTTAGAGTGCAGCCACCCGGACCGATCCAATTTTGCGTGGTTCGCAACTCACCAGGTTGGCGGCGAGCTCCCCGAACACCCTTGAGGAGCCGCTTATGAATTTCGCGGATCAGACGTACCGATATGGGGAGCGTCCGAAGACGTTCCAGACCATAATTCATGGCGTTTACATAGTTGAGGACTTCTTCCACATCCCGCGGCCGGTCCGCCCTGAATATCTTTGCCTCCGCTTCGAGCAGATCGTCGAGCGAGCTTTGGGTGCCCTCGATTTGGCTTGATAACACCGCTTCTTTACGGACGTACATAAAAACAAACAGGTCTGGATCAGGAAGGGTTTGGATTGAACCATCCAACCGGCCTAAAGCGAGTTCAGCTTGCGAAAGTGCAACCTGCATTTGCGCATCCACACGAACCGGCGGATTTGGAGGCAACGGCGCAGGAATGAAGGCACGATAACCTTGAGGCTGTCGAACATACCGTCCGGCTCGTCCGGATCCTCTCGTAGACACGCTACTCAGCTCCTTCAACTAGCCCTGCCTTCAACATAGGTCCTGCTCCGTACTATATTAAAGGTTGCCTTTAATATGCAAGACAAACACTGTCATGTGCAAGGGTGTCTTCATCACCGACTCTTGGCTCGTAATGGGGCTCATCCGTCTTTCCCTCCCAGGATTTCCTCCAACAGCCCTTTTGCTTCCTTCTCCACCGCCAGCAGATCGGCACGGATTTCATCAAGGCTCCGCAGTTTCTTGGGCTTGTAGAAATAGCGGTTGAAGCTAATCTCGTAGCCAATCTTGAGGCTGTCTGGTTTGTACCAGGCGTCCGGCGCGTAGGGCAGCACTTCGCGGCGCAGGAAGGCCTCGATCGCCACCTGCGCGTCCGCCCCGGTGGGGAGGTGACTTGCAGTTAGCGATCCAATTGAGATCGTTGTTGTTCATGTTACCCTCAGCAATTGAACACGGCGCGTAGGATGACCATTCCCCAGAAGCTTTGAGCTTCGATCTCGTGTTTTGATCATCATCTGTTCACCCTTTCGGGTACGTAACGCTCATTATACAGCATTTTCTCATCATCTCTCGTTTGCTCTTGTATTGTAAGCATCCTCTCCTTTGGCGTGAAATCTAATCTGTACGGGAATAACGCTTGATTCCACTTAAAGCCCCGCTCGACTTGAGGCAAGCCAGGCGGGACAAAGCTTTTGAGTGATCTGCCAGCCGAATATCGCCCGATAGAACTCCTTCGCCTTCTCGACGTCGTTTGTGAGAAGCTCACACCGGCTGGAATCACCGTGCGTCTCGAACCTGCTTTCCATTTCATGCCTCCTTTGCTTGTTTTTCCCCATCCTACTGGAAAAGTCCTCTCGTGAAAAACATGTCTTTTTCGGAGGACTGTATTGAAAATCAACCCTATGATCGGTGCTCGGCACCGCTCGCCGCTCTTGTCGATTGCATGCATGATGAACATCGGATGCTCCACTACAGGGTTCGTCATCCGCACCTGTACGCCTCGATGCTCCTCCTTTACTCCCCGGCCGCGCCGAGCGCCTTCCGCTTGAACACCCCTGAGCCGGCGCTCCCGAAGTAGAGCCAACGGCCGTCCGCCGTGATCACCATCGTGTTCGTTACGTTGTTCCCGTTTGTCCCTGCCTGGGGATTGAATAAGCCGCTGTTCCACGGCTGCCAATGTGCCCCTTGATCGAGACTGACGTATACCCCGTCGAATTGGGTGGCAAGATAGACGATATCAGGATCGTTCGGATCAACGATCACCTTGTAGAATTCTTGATCGAGGTCAAGACCGTCGGTGATCGGGAACCAGTGCGCGCCTCCATCGGTGGTCTTCATCACCGTCCCGTGGAAGCCGTCGCGTCCCGTCCCTTCGTTCTCTCCGTTCTTGGAGCAGGCGTACATAATGTTCGGATCGCGCGGATCGAACGCGATCGAAAAGACCCATTGCTCTCCCGGCCAGCCGTTGTCCCATCGCTCCCAGTGCGCTCCGCCGTCGAGGGTGCGGTTCACCCCGTTGTAGGTGCCGGCGTAGATGCACTTGGAGTTGGTCGGGTGGGTGACAAGGGAGAACACTCCATCGTCGGTCCAGCCCACGTTCCGCTCGCGCCACGACTTTCCCCCATCGGTACTCTTGTAGATCCCGGCAGGGAACGTCCCAAAGAAGATCGTGTTCGGGTCGTCCGGGTCGAACAGGAGCGAGGTGTATTGATACAACGGTCGATCGTTCCAGATCGGCCAGAACGTGCCGAAGTTCCCGAACGCGGGGAGCTGCCGCCATCTGTTCCCGAAAACGGGACGGGAGTATATCTCGTACCCGAGCGTTCCGGCGAGGAGACGTCGATCGGCGGTGAGCGCAATGGTCCGCACCTGGGGGGTGTCGAGGCCGGAGGTCAGGTCTTCCCACGTCCTCCCCCCGTCGGTCGTCCGGTAGACTCCTTCCTCGGCCGCGACGTAGGCCGTCTCCGGATCGAGCGGGTACACAAGTATCTGATAAACGTGCTTCCCGAGCATCATCATGTCCTCCCCGCTCGCTGGGACGTCGAGAAGCATCCCGTCGTATGACTTGAAGATCCCTTTTCCCCAGGTTCCGAGCCATATGACGTCCGGATCAGTGGGACTGATGTCGAACGTGTAGTACCCTTGATGGTACGGATCGTCCACGATGACGCTCGGGGTGATCCCGTTGCGATCGCGGAACGTCTTTCCCCCGTCGCTCGAACAGAAGAGCCCGCCCGGGTTGGCTCCGACGTAAATCCGGTTGGGATCGTGTGGATCAACTTCCACTTGCACGCTGTACACCGGCGGGACGGGCTTGTTGCTCCGATCCTTGCGCCAGATGATCCTCCCGGTTGCGGGATCGATCCGACCGGAATAGACCCCGCAGCCCTGCGTTCCCACGTAAACCTGATCCCCGCTCACCCGGCAGCTCGTGACCGCGGTGGTATCGAGCCCTGCGTTCTGCTTGTTCCAAGTCTTCCCTCCGTCGACGCTCACGTATACCCCGTCGAGGATGTCCACCGCGAGGAGGACGTTATCGTGCTGAGGATGGATCCTGATCGCGCGGCAACTCGCGCTGGTGGTGAGAAGCTGAGTCCACGTTTCTCCTCCGTCCCGAGAACGATACACCCCGGCGGGATCGGAGAACGTCACTCCCTCGGGCCGATCACCGGCGATTCGGGTGAACCATGCGGGGAGGGAACCGCCGCGGGCAGCGATGTAGAGGGAGGATGGGTCGTTGGGATCGATCTCGATGTCGTACGCCCCCACATCCGGGAATCCTTCCAGCCTTGTCCAGGTCTTTCCTCCGTCGAGGGAGCGGTATGCGCCGTTGATGTTCGTCGTCACGAAGATCCTATTTGGATCGGTCGGGTCGATCGCGATGTCGAGAATCCCCTTTCCCAAGCTTCCGGTGATATCAGTCCAGTGATCGCCGCGATCTGTCGACTTGTACAGCCGCCCTCCGTGCAGGAACGGCTCAAACGTAGAGGCGTAGACCGTCCCTCCGAACGCCGCAACGCGCATCACAAGGAGAGCGCCGTCCTTGCTGAAGTCAGCCACTTCCTCCCAGGAATCGCCACCATCGCGGGTGCGCCATACCTTGGGAGCGGAGCGATCGGCGGCGTATATCGTGTCCTTGTCGGTCGGATCCATGCTGAGCGCGGTCGAGGAGCGAGGCGCCTGCTCGAGGAGATCCCAGTGCTCCCCGGCATCCCTCGTCCTCCACGTTCCCCCGAGCCACGTCCCGATATAGGCGGTGGCCGGCCGATCGGGATCGAGAATCAGCTGTGACTGTCCCCAGACGGTGCACATGGTGAAGTGTTCGTTCAGAACATTCCACGAGTTTCCCCCGTCGCGCGATACGAACACTTCCCCTCGCGGGCCGCGGCTCGCAGCGTACATGATGCGGGGATCGCTCGGAGCGAAAACGACGGAGGTGATTCCCTTGGAATCGGGAACCTGGAGAACCGTGTTCCACGTCTCTCCCCCATCGGTCGAGCGACGGATCATCGCCCAGTGCTGGAACGGCTTCGGGTTATAGCCGCTGAAAACGATGTCGGGATTGCGCGGATGGACGGCGAGGGTGTAGGTGTAATCAACTTCGGAACGATGGAGAAAGCTCCAGCTATTTCCACCATCGCGCGAGCGGAAGATGCCAAACCCGTTCTTGAGGGCGTAGATGATGTCCGGGTCGGACGGGGCGGGAGCGAGGGCGTAAACCGATCCGAACCTGAATCCGGGCCCGTCGGGATCGATGATCTTCTCCCACTTCTCCCCGTAGTCAGAGGAGCGGTAGACCTTCGCCACGTCGGCCACCTCCCAGACGTCCGAATCGTCAAGCGGGTTGACCCGCAACTCGTCCGCCCACGGATGAGTAATCCCGCCGGCAAGGACGTTCTTCCACGTCTCCCCTCCGTCCGTCGTCTTGAACGTCCCTTCACCGCTCACCGCGGTGGCGTAAACGGTCTCGCTCCCCGGGTTGTTGGGGACAGCGAGGAGCGACACGCTGACGTTGTTCAGCCCAGTGTTGATCTCCGTCCAGGTCATCCCTCCGTCCGTGCTCTTCACGATCCCGTAGGCGCGGCGGGGGAGATAGAGCGTCCTGGGATCCCGCGGATCGACCGCGATATCGTACATATCCCCGTTCCTTCCCGGTGGGCCGATGCGGACCCACGTAGCGCCCCCGTTCTCCGATTTATACACCACCCCGCCAGTACCGACGTATATCGCCCCGCCGCCGGGTGGAATCGGCATCACATTGACCATGGCATCGGTCCCAGGAAGGTACAGCTCCTGCCACGTCGCTCCTCCATCCTCGGTCTTGAGTAGGTAGCGATCGGAGTGGGGATTGAACATGACGTTGTAGACATCCACCCGGCCGATATATACCGTGCGTGGATCGTCGGGATCGACCGCAATCGACTGGATGTCAGCGTCTGGTTGAGATGGGAGGGAAAGGCGCCGCCAAGCTCCGCCTCGGACGGATCGATATACGGCGCCGCGGCCTCCGTTCCTCGTTCCCGCCCAGATCGTTCCATCCGGCCCGACGGCGATCACGGCGATTTCCTCATTGGGAAGACCGCGTCCTACATCTTTCCACGTCTCTCCGAGGTCGTCGCTGATGTATACCCCGCCGCGTGCCCCTGCTGCCATGAGCGGGCCGCGGTCCGTCAACGCGCCTGCGATGCAGGTAAACGGCCTCAGCTGGTCGAGCTCGTTCCACACTTCCCCTCCGTCATCGCTGCGGTAGAGGCATCCAGCGGCGCAGACGATCACCGACCCAGGAAGAAGGACGATATTGCCGATCTGCACCGAAGGAGGAACAATCTGGGATAGCATAGTCCATGTTTCTCCCCCGTCTTCGGAGCGGAAGACAGCCCCGCCCGCCCCGCCGGCGTACAGGGTATCAGGCGCATCGGGATCGATCTCGATCGCGTTGATAATCCCCCCGGTCGGGCCGTTCGTCTGCTCCCACGGAGGGACCGCGGCGTCCGGACCGCCCTCCGGACCGACATGCGGAGCGGATGATACCTCTTTCAGCCACTCGACGGAGATAAGATCCGCTCCCTTCGGCGTCCAATTGAGCCATACGCTATCCCAAGGCTTGGCTACGCCCCCCGAGAGGATGAATTCCGTCCCTGTCTCGGCCGGACTCCACTCCGTGAACGCTCCCCCGACCGTGGTTATCTCCACCGGCGCGGAGAAGATGATTCGTACCCCACGTGCTGCATCGTCGGAGTCGTTCATCAGTACTGTCCCCGCGAAGAGCGCATAGCCGAATAGACCGACGAAAAAGAAGAATAACCCAATCTTCCGCATCTCTTCCCTCCTTTTCCTCGTTCACCACCACCGTACTGAAAACCGCGGAGAAGGACAAAACGCTGTGGTTAACCCCGTCGCATTTTTGCTATCCACCATGAGAACGAATTTTTCATAGACAACCCGCCGCGTGCGAACGGGCAGGGTTGCACGCGCGCTACGTGCGGATCTCGAGTTACGGCGGCGTGTTCGTGATCTAACCCCTGGTTATCTTCCCTTCCGCTTGCCATCCTTAGGGTAGATGTTGTATTACATGTAGTCGAAAAAGGGCTCGATTCTCCATCGAGGAGGAAGGGAGATATGAACGACTTCGTCAACTGGTTCATCGAACGGGGACCGCAGATCGGCCTGCACCTCGGCGGGGCGCTCTTGATCCTCCTCGGCGGATGGTTGACCAGCATCATCGCAGTCCGGGTGGCCGGCCGCTTGATGAATATGTCGAAATTGGAGTTCTCTAGCCTATTGCGCCAGTTCATCTCCAAGCTGATCCGCTGGACCATCAACGCCGTCGCCCTGATCATGGCGCTCGGACAGTTGGGGGTCAATATCGGTCCCCTGATCGCTGGGTTGGGAGTGACCGGATTCATCATCGGCTTCGCCATGCAGCAGACCCTGTCCAATTTCGCCGCCGGGTTCATGCTCCTCCTCTACCACCCTTATGATATCGGCGACGAGATCGAAGCGGCCGGGGCAACCGGGATCGTCGAGGGGATGAACCTGGTCAACACGACGCTGCAAACGGAGGAAGGGACGGTGATTACAATCCCCAACGGCAAGATCTGGGGCGGGGTGATCAAAAACAAGGGCCATCGGGATTGACCACACCGGTTGAAACCCATATCCAGCGACCTTATTGACGCATTCTGGATTGTAGACTATCTTAATAGTCGGAGGAAATTTCTGCATAAAAGGGGATGGTCATATGAATATTAATCCAAAATTCGCCCGTTGGTTCAAGGACCGAGATCAGCAGGTCCTCACCGCTCACTTCAACAGGAACCGGGCGGCATTGATTAAGACGATTCGGGAATTGGAGGCGGAGCGTGACCGGGCACGGGACTATCAATCCCGGCTGGAAACCTTGCTGGAATCAATGAAGGAGTTGCAGGAAAAGCTGGAAGCAGAGGGAGGGGCATAAGATGTGGGAAAGGATCGAGAAAGCACTTTTGGACTGGGAAGCTACCTTGGTGAAGAATCTCGCCCATGAAGGGGAAAAGTACCGTGCGGAGGACCTGAAGTGGGTGCACGATGAGATCCCGCGCGTCGAAGAAGAACTGCAACTCGTCTCGCTCCGCGTTCATAAGCTGGAGGAACTGATCGCCAAGGCACGGATGCTCCTGTTCGAGCTGGAGAACGACGAATGCAAACTCTTGACGGACGGAGCCGACCTTCATCAAGTCGGGAAATTCTTGAAGGAGAAGTTCGGAGATCAACTAGCGAAGAACTACTCCCAAGGGAGAAAGGAGATCTGCGCGGCCCTGCAGGAGAAATACAATCTCGGGCCAAAGGCGGCGCGCGAGCTCTTCTCCTTGCTTAAAGAGGCAAAGATCATCCGGTATACACTTCGGCACGAACCCGGGATGGAGGTCCCACCGACACCGTACCCGGCTGAAGAGGCTGTCCTGGTCTACAACGAGGTACTCAAGGATCCGGTCAAGACCGAGCCCCCACTGAAGCCGGTATGGGAAATCGGCTGATCAGGCGCAACAGGGTCGTCTTCCCACACCCGGTCGGGCCGACGATCCCGAAGAACTCGCCGTGGCGGATCGTCGCCGTCACCCGGTCGACCGCGATGGTCGCCCGAGCCGCTTGGTCACTCCCTCCAGCCGGATCTCGGTCATGCTTCGGGTATAGGTCCGGAGCTGGCGTATGACAATCAGAACGCGGCGAGCTCCTCCTCTTCCTCGGCAGGGAGGGAGAGGACGTCATCCCTAGTGGGAATGGCCTCAGTCCCCTCTCCCTGAACGACGAACGACGCGGCCCACGCCGCGAACCGGCCCGCCTCCTCCGGATCGCGCGTCTCGTGATAGCGGATGAGGAACGCCGCCCCGAACACGTCTCCCGCTCCGGTCGGATCGACTTCTTCCCGGACGAACGCGGACACGGTCACGAGCTCTGTTCCTCCGTCAAGGAAGATCTCCGCCCCGTCCCGCCCGTGGGTGACAACGAGCAGCCGCGCCCGGGAGATGAGTCGGTCCAAGTCAGCTTCCGTCACGTCTTCATCGCTCACTAAGACGACGTCCGCGCGGGGAACGACCTGCTCCAGGGCGAAGAATCGGCGCTTGCGCACCCTCCCGTCGTCACCAACGGTCCGCATCCAGCCCTGAGGGGCGACCCCGATCAACTCGGCGTCCAACCGCGCGAGCAACCCATCGGGGTCGAAGTCGTCCAGGATCGGACACAGGTAGGCGATCTGAGCGGAGAGCCGCTCCGGCGGGATCGCCGCAATGTCCAGGGGAGCAGCGACGGAGTGCACGAACTGCACCCGCCCGAACGCGGTCTCCCGGTTGACGAACGTGGTCGTTTCCTCCCCCCGCTGGGGATGGATCTCGATCCCGGGCGGGAGGAGGGCAAGCGGAAAGTCCTCGCCCACGCTCGTCACGATCGCCGTCCGGTAACCCAGGTTGTGTGCCAGGATGGCCGAGTAGGCGGATGAACCACCGAGGATCCTTTCACCATCGACGAGATCAAAACAGAGGTTTCCAATCGCGAGAAAGTCTGGGCGACGCGTCGCCATCCGTTTCACCTCCTTCGCGAAGTCATCTGTGGATTCGATTTTCGAAATGGATCGGCGCAACCGCACCGGATGAATCGCTGAAACGTGGAACCGGCCTGAATAAGCAATTTTATTTTAGCAATTGTAACGTTTGATTGCAAGTTTCCGCGCGGGAAGAGATCGGGTAGAATCGAGCGTAGTCGTGCTAAAGGAGGTTTCATGAAAGGAGTTGTCCTGTGTGCCGGGGAGGGGACGCGGATGCGTCCGCTCACCTACTCCCTGCCGAAGCACCTCATCCCGATCGCCAACCGTCCGGTGATCGAGCACATCCTGGGGACCCTCAACCAGGCCGGGGTCACCGACATCGGGATCGTGGTCGGGCCAACCACCCAGATCAGTTTCCAGAACGCCCTCCGGGACGGGTCGTCCCTCGGGGTGCGGCTCACCTACATCGTACAGGATGACCCGCGGGGGCTCGCCCACGCCGTGTCGTGTGCTCAGGGGTTCGTGGGGGACGATCCGTTCCTCCTCTACCTCGGGGACAACCTGCTCGAAGCCGGGGTGACCGGGTTGGTGGAGAAGTTTGCCGCGACCACGGCCGATGCGGTGATCACCCTGTACCCGGTCGAGGATCCGTCCCACTTCGGGGTGGCAGAGGTGGACGGGGATCGGATCGTCCGGGTAGTGGAGAAGCCGGCCCGCCCGGTGAGCAACCTGGCGATCGTGGGAGCGTACGTCTTCACCCCGGCGATCTTCTCGGCCATCTCCCGCATCCGTCCCTCCGCCCGCGGCGAACTGGAGATCACCGACGCGATCCAACGGATGATCGACGACGGGCTCCGCGTCCTCCCTCACCGGATCTCCGGCTGGTGGCGGGATGTGGGGAGGCCGACCGAGCTCCTCGCTGCAAACGCCCAGCTCCTCGAGCAGATTTCCACCCGGGTGGAGGGGACGATCTCCCGCGACTGCGCGGTCGACGGTGAGGTGGTGGTGGGAAAGAGATCGCGGCTCAAGAACTGCACCCTGATCGGTCCGGTGATGATCGGAGACGGGGTCAGCTGCGCCGACTCCCGCATCGGCCCGAACGTCTCGATCGGGGACGACGTCGTATTGAACCGGGCCACGATCCGAGAGAGCATCCTCCTATCCGGAGCAGAGGTGGAGGAGGTCTCCCTCGCAAACTCCCTGATCGGCCGGGGAACGATCGTGAAAAAGACCCCTACTGAACGGGATCACACCCTTCTCCTCGGCGACCACTGCCGCGTCGAACTCGGGGAGGATTGAACCGTTTCCCCTCCGGGGAGCACTAACAAGCGAAGGAGGGGAAAGTTATGTGGATCTCAAATAGACTGATTGAGGATATATCGCGGCAGCATTACCGCAGGTTGGTACAGGAGGGGACGCGTCGGGCGTCCCTGTGGGGAGCGCAGCCGGGGATACGGAAGCACCGTCCTCGGAGGTTTCGCAATCTGCGCGAGGAGCGCTCCGAGCGTGGCTAAGGAGGGACGGTGGGGGATGAAGCCCATCTCTTGGCGCGGGTGGCCGCTGGTGATGAAAAAGCATTCGCGCGGCTGTACGATCAGTTCGCCGACCGCGTCTTCCGCTACTCCCTCACCCTCCTGCGCGATCGCCATCTCGCCGAGGAGGTGACGCAAGAGACGATGACCGCGGTATGGAAGGGTGCAGGAGGCTACTCCGGCCGATCGCGGGTATCGACTTGGATCTTCGGGATCGCCCGCAACCAGGCGCACCGACTCCTGGAGCGGGAAGCGCGGGCGCGGCGGCGGATCGATGAGCCGCTTTTCCTCCCCGACCCGGCCGAGGAGATCGGAAGAAAAGAGGCGGTCCTCCATGCCCTGGAGCAACTCCCCGCTTCCCAGCGGGAGGTCGTCTTCCTCACGTTCTACGAAGGCCTCTCCTACCCGGAGATCGCGGAGGTCCTCGGGGTCCCGGAGGGGACGGTGAAGTCGCGGATGTTCCACGCGCGCAGAAAACTTGCGGAGGCGCTGCGATGATCGACTGCGAAGAAGCGCGGGAGTTGATCCCTTGGTATGCAAACGGGACCCTTTCTCCTCCCGAGGCGCGGGAGCTGGCTGCTCATCTGGCGGAATGTCCCGCGTGCCGGGCTGAGCTCGCCGACGCACTCCTCCTATCCATCGAGGTAAGGGATGCGATATCTCACCTTCCCGGCGCGCCGAAAAAAGTCAAGGAAGAGGTCCTCCCACAAAGTGAAGTCCCGGTGGCGCGACTCGACCTCGGGTCGTTCCTCCTCGGGCTTTCGTTGGGCGTGTCGGTGCGGGGGAGCAAGGTCCCGGTGGAAGGAGACCTGCGCCTCCTCGGGCGCAAGGTGCGGCTATTCAAAACTCAAAGGAGGTAAGAATGGAAGATCGTAGCGACGTAGAAGAGTTGAAAGAAGTTCTCGACGTGGTGTCGGAGAAGGTCCCCGATCTCCTCCGCGGCCTGCGGGACATCATGTACTCGCGGGATTCGGCGGAGAACATGGCGGATGCAGTGGCAACGTTCTACAAGAAGCTGGTCGATGCCGGAATCCCGAAGGAGGATGCCCTGGAGATGACGCGCGGCTACATGATCAACCTGCGCGACATCGTGGGCGAGGGGATGAAGTTCGGGAAGCACAAGAGCGGGGAAGAAGGGGAGGAGGAAGACTGAATCGGTTCTTCAAATGGATAAGGGCCGGACTGGCTCTACTTCGTCTCCTCACCCGCCTCGCCTTCTTCGGGCTCGGGTTTGCCGTGCGCGTCCGGCTGAGCGCGTGGGCGTATCGGAGAAGGCTCATCCGCGCCGGGGTCCCGCGCGAGCACGCGGAGGTCCTCTACCGCGAGTTCAAGGAGACGGGGCTGATCTCCCTCCTCAAGCGGTTCGGTTGAGGAGACACTGTGCCGTTATCTCCGCATCAGGTGTCGCATTCTTTACTAAGTCGAGGGTGCGGACACCCGATAACCCGATCCCGGAAAAGCTAGCCTGAGTGCGCGAGATGGCCAAGGTCGTTAGGGTGTAGTTGCTGAATCACAAGAATTGCCCTCGAACCTTCCCCAAGCTGCGATTCCACTCCAAAGTCGACCGGGAAAAGATCTACCCTCCTACTTGCAGTATGTGAACCATCCTGTAATTAATGCCCTGAATTTTGCACGGTGGCGCTGGCGACCGTATACTAAAAAACACCATGAAGAAGCGAGTCAGGTACGTTTACTGGCAACATGAGAATATGTGGCTTGGTTACCTTGAGGAGTTCCCAGACTATTGGACCCAAGGGGAAACCCTGGAAGAACTGCAGGAAAACTTAAGGGATCTTTATAATGAGCTGACAGGTGGAAAAATTCCTAAAACCGGGGTTTGTCAACCCGTTCCTCGACATCGGGAGATAAAGGAACCCCTGGCAAAACATATCATAAAAATGCTTGAGGGGTAAAGCACATTCTGGCATCGACGGGAACTATCCTGGGAATTCTAGAATTACTTAACTTCTAGTGTTGGAATGCAAGACCAGACCCTCCAGCTCTCACAAAATCCAATGGTAGACCCCGGTTATGCGCTAGCTAAGCTACGCTTGTTCAAGGAGATCCACAGCGATTTCGCGTGTCTTGCGAGCAAGGAACTCTACACGATCGAGCGCTCGGATACCTCCATCCAAGACCTCAGCCGCCTTCTTTCTAGCAATAGCGAATTGAGACTCAATTTTTGGCAGCCGGCGGGTTATATCCCTCAAGTCCTTCGTAGCGTGTCTGGCTTCCGGAATAGACTCGAGAATGCTATCGAGACTTGCTATGTTACCTGAAAGCACTTCCTCATCTATAGAGCCGAACTCCCGCAACAGTTCCAGCGCAGCTGACCAAGCTCCAAACCCATGTTCATAGAGGTCTGAGAATTGCTGGACATAGTTGGCACCTCGCTTGACAAAGGCATTCATGTCTCGTGCCGCAGATTGCGCAATCTGCTTTGCTGAGGCCCGCTGGCGGTTTCCGCTTAAACATCCAATGCTCTTGAAT
>JAGGSO010000003.1 GCA_021159055.1 Candidatus Bipolaricaulota bacterium
AATGATGCCTATCTTTATTTGACCTTCAAAATAGGTGGCTACAAAGAGCGTACCATGAAGTGGAGAGTTGAACCCTTGAAGACAGCGGGCAAGGCAGAGGAAGAAAAAGCATAGGTATAACCGGGTCTACCATTAATTTTTAATTTTATACAGTGACGGGTAGCTCCTGCTCAAGCAGAATGTCTACTTGACGGGGGGTGTGGTTCTTGGGATCGGCCGTCATGCGCGTATTGCCCGAGTCTGAAGATTCGTTTCGTCGCACACAGGGTGCGACACTACGAAGATCTTTTGTAGTGGCGGGCCCTGTGCCCGCCGGGAGTGCGAATCGCTTCCCCGCTGTCGATCGAAACGTCGCAGACAAGCTGCGACGTTACGGATAATCCAACCTTTCGTAGCGGCGGATCTCCGTCCGCAGCTCGCTGTGGGGTATCCTACGGCATCTTTCCGCAGATTCTATCCCTGTAGCCCCGATTGCCGTGGGAGGTTCCGGCTCGTATACTGGTTGTGAGATGAGCAGGGACCTTCTTTCCGATCTTAACGAAGCACAGCTCGCCGCGGTCACGTTCGGGGACGGGCCGCTCCTCATCCTCGCTGGTGTGGGGACGGGGAAGACGACAGTGATCACCCGGCGGATCGCATGGCTGATCGCGGAGAAGCGGGCCAAGCCGGCGGAGATCCTCGGGCTGACGTTCACCGAGCGGGCAGCGGCGGAGATGGAGTCACGCGTCGATACCCTCGTCCCGTACGGGTACATCGAAGCGCGGATCGGGACGTTCCATTCGTTCTGCGAGCGGCTCCTGCGGGAGAACGCGCTCTTGTTGGGGCTATCGCCCGACTACCAGGTCCTCACTGAAGCCGAGCAGGTGATCTTCCTCAAGGAGCATCTATTCGAGCTTCCGTTGAAGCGGTACCGTCCGCTGGGAAATCCGGTCCGTCACCTGCGCGCGATCCTCACCCTGTTCTCCCGTGCCAAGGACGAGGACGTCTCTCCGGAGGAATACGCGGATTATGCGGAGGGACTGCGGGCCCGGCTCGAGGCCGAAGCGAATCTCTCTGCCGAGGAGCGGGAGCTGCTTGAGTCCGAGGCGGCGGAGCAGGAGGAGCTGGCAGCGACCTACGCCAAGTACCAGGAGCTCATGGCAAAGAAGGGGTTCGTCGACTTTGGCGATCTGATCGCCCTCTCGCTCAAGCTCCTTCGCGAGCATCCGGCGGTGCTGAAACGCTACCAGGAGAGCTTCCGCTACATCCTCGTCGACGAGTTCCAGGACACGAACTACGCCCAGTTCGAGCTCCTCAAGCTCCTCGCCGGCGCAGAACGGAACATCACGGTGTGCGGGGACGACGACCAGTCGATCTACAAGTTCCGCGGCGCGGCGATCAGCAACATCCTCAACTTCCAGGACGAGTACCCCGATGCAGAGCTCGTCGTCCTCACTGAGAACTACCGCTCCACCCAGCAGATCCTCGATGCGGCCTACCGCCTGATCCAGAACAACAACCCCGACCGGCTCGAGGTGAAGAGCGGGATCTCCAAGCGCCTCCGCGCCGTCGCCGGGGAGGGGACCCCGATCGTCCAGCACCACTTCGAGCGGTTGGATGAGGAGTGCGACTTCGTCGCCGAGGAGATCGCACGTCGGGTCAAGGAGGAAGGAAGGACGTACTCGGACTTCGCGATCCTTGTGCGCAGCAACGCCCAGGCCGACCCGTTCCTGCACGCCCTGAACCTCCTCCACATCCCGTGGCACTTCTCCGGGAGCCGCGGCCTGTACGACCGGGAGGAGATACGGACGCTGATCGCCTTCCTCCGCGTCCTCGCCGACCCGCACAACGACCTCTCCTACCACTTTCTCGCCTCCTCGGCGCTGTACTCGGTCCCGGCCGAGGACCTCGCGCTGGCGACGAGCTACGCCCGGAGGAAGAACCGCTCCCTGTACGAGGTGTTCCGGACAGCGAGCAAGAGCCCGACCTTCCTCGACCTCTCCCCTGCCGGGAGGGAGGCGATGGGGCGGCTGGCCGACGACATCGCCGAGATGCTCGGGATCGCGGCCCAGTCCAAGACGGGCGAGGTCCTCTACCGCTACCTGACTGAACGGACCGGCCTGATCGAGCGGCTATCCAACTCGACCGATCCGGCCGACGCCCTCCGCATCCAGAACATCGCGCACTTCTTCCGGATCATCGAGCGGTTCTCCCAGGTGGCGAGCTACGACCGCGTCCCGTGGTTCATCGAGTACCTCGACGCCCTGATCGAGGCGGGTGACAACCCGCCGGTCGGTGAGGCGGAGTGGGACGAGGACGCGGTGAACGTCCTCACCATCCACCAGGCGAAGGGGCTGGAGTTCCCGATCGTCTTCCTCGTCGGGCTCGTCTCCGGAAGGTTCCCATCGGCCCACCGCCGCGATCCGATCCCGCTCCCCGACGCGCTTGTCAAGGACATCCTCACCAGCGCCGACTTTCACCGCCAGGAGGAGCGGCGCCTGTTCTACGTCGGGATGACGCGGGCGAAGGAGGTGCTCTATCTCACGAGCGCTCAGGACTACGGCGGGAAACGGCCGCGCAAGCCGAGCCTGTTCGTCTCCGAGGCGCTCGATCTGCCGCCGATGAAGCTAAAAACGACCAAGGGATCGCCCCTTTCCGCCATCACCCGCCACGGCAAGGGCAAGGCCGAGTCGCCCTCCTTGGTCGACCGGGGGGAGACGATCATCGAACTCAGCCATCAGAAGATCGACGATTACCTCACCTGCCCGCTGAAGTACCGCTACATCCACGTCCTCAAGGTTCCGATCCGCCAACACCACACCGTGATCTACGGCTACGCCATCCACCAGGCGATTCGCCTCTACAACATGAACCGCCTCGCCGGGCGTGAGACCCCGCTCGATCAGCTACAGGAGGCATTCCGTAAGTACTGGCAGGCGGAGGGGTTCCTGACCCGGGCTCACGAGGAGCTCCGGTTCGAGGAGGGGATGGAGGCGCTCGCGGAGTTCCACGCCCATGCGCGCTCGGACGGGGCCCCGGCCCACGTCGAGCGGAGGTTCGCGTTCACCGAAGGCGGGGTGAAGGTCGTCGGCGTGTTCGATCGGATCGACATCGTCGACGGAGAAGGGGTGATCATCGACTACAAGACCTCGCAGATCGCCGACGAGGAGCAGGCGAACAGGCGGACCAAGGAGAGCCGGCAGCTCGCGATCTACGCGCTCGCCTACGAGAAGCTGTTCGGAAAACTCCCGGCCCGGGTGGAACTGCGCTTCCTTACCCCGAAACTGATCATCGGCCGCCACGTCCCGGATGAGAAGACGATCGCCCGCGCCCGCGCCGACATCGCGGCAGCGGAGGAGGGGATCCGCGCCGGCCGGTTCCCGGCTGCTCCCACGTACAACGCTTGCACCTACTGCCCGTTCCGCTCCATCTGTCCGGGGAAGCAGGAGGACTGACCGGCGCAGGGCGCTGTCAGCGACGCCTCCTAGGGTGGGGAGACGGGTAACAGTCCCAAGGAGAGGAGCTTGTGACGGAGGACGGCGACATCCGCTGGAGAGGCGTTGTGTTGTGCTTCCATCTCGTCGATTGCGGCGAGGAGCTGGCGCGCCGCCTCCGCCGGCGCGATCGTGTCGGCCTCCACGAGGACCATCGTGCCGGTGTACGTCACTCCATTGACTGTGGATGTCTGGACCATCTTCACCGGCCAGTCGATTTCGGTGGAATACCAGGTCGTGTCGGTTTCGTCGACGGTCATATCGGGGTGCGTGACCTGATAGTGTTCGACCAACTTCCTGCAGTGCCAGTACGTACCAGCAGGCACTGTAACGGTGACGTCATCCGCCTCCACCCGGCGAACGGTCGTCCCGGTCCCGTCGTCGGGGCAGCTCCAGGTTCGCTTCGATTCCCAGCCGGGCGGGTTCAACCGCCATAGATTGTTGTGCTGGAACTGAACGCCGAACCCGTACGGCGGATAGTTGGGCTGGCGCATCACTTCCCCCAGGGTGACGAACGACGTGTCGGGGAAGCGGTTGATCTGCCCGAGTACGTAAGCGGTTGCATCCAGGACCTTCGTGGCGGTGAGGACGTAGATCGTGATCACCGCTTTGGCGGACGGCGATTGCGTGTTCGTCCCCTCCCACCTCCAGAACATGCCGGGAGTCCAATCCTCTCCAACGGCAACCAGACCGACCGCGGCGAGAATCAGCCCGATCAGGATGATGCGGAATCCGATCTTTTTCATCCAAATCACCTCACAAAAGTCTATATCACTGAGAAAAAAATACAACCGGCACTCGCGTCTGAAACGCCCGGTTTTGTGGAACAATCAATGTGGAGATTAATTGGAGGTGAGGTAAACGATGCTGAAGAAGTCTGTAGTTGCTGTCGTGCTGTTGATGTTGGGGTTCGGCGTGATCGCTCTCGCCGGAGTGTCGCTCTCCCCAATGGTCACGGAGGTCATCCTCCCGCCCGGGGAGTCGTATCAAGGGGAGATAACGATCAGCAACACCGGAGATGCGCCGGTGGTGGTCGACGCCACGGTGAAGGGGTTCACCGCCCCGGAGGGGGTTCCGATCCTGCTCGATCCGAGCAAAGACAACTACGCATACAGCGGGAAGGGACTCCTTGAGATCACTCCGACCGAGGAGACGATCCCAGCGGGTGGGAGCGTGAACTTCCACTATACGGTCACCATGCCGGAGAAGCTCGATCCCTACGGCGGTCGTTACGTGGCCGTGGTGTTCAAGGTAAAGCCCCCGGAAAGCGGGGCGCAGGTGGTGGTGAGCGCTCAGCTTGCCTCCTTGTTCTTGCTTAACCCAGGGAAGGAGGCGGAATCACATCTGCGGTTCGACTCGATCGACATCCATCAATCCCCGACCAACCCGCGCAAGATCATCCTTAAGGCGCTGGTAACCAACAACGGGAACTTGCATATCTCTCACGATCAGATCTGGGGGATCATGCACGTCATGGATCAAGACGGTTACATCATCGATACCTTCCCGGTCTATACCCACACCATGCTCCCGGGAACCTCCTACACCCACGAAGAGACGTGGACCGCACCTGATTCGCTCCCGAGCGGGACATACCAGTTCCACCTGGCGGTGTTTGTCTTCGGTCCGATCGGGACGGAGCCCCAGCGCTACTTCCTGAGCTTGCCGGTTCCCCTCCGCTTCTGAGCCGCTGATTCCCCCTGGTGCAGTCAGTCCACCAGGGGGAATCGTGAGGTGCCTGTTCCGCCTGATTGCAAGCGCAATGGGCCGGGTGATGGGGCTGATGCTGGCTTGGGGCGTCCTACTCGGGGCGCGGACAGAAATTCATAAAAGACCTCCGGTGAATACTCCGCAGCGAGCTACGGTGAGGACGAAAAATTCGCCGTAGGCGAATCGGTTCGGGGGTTCGGACCAATCGGGCACGAAGCCCGATGCTGCGAGCGATTCTATAGCCTCGCACCTTGCGTGCGACGTCTCTGCCATTGTAGCGGCGCAGCTTGTCTGCGACGTTCCGACAGCGGTTCCGATGATGGCGGGGACAAGCCCCGCCACTACGAGACATGGTTTGGGCAGTGTTTTCTGTCAAGGGTC
>JAGGSO010000004.1 GCA_021159055.1 Candidatus Bipolaricaulota bacterium
CACACCACCACCCAATCGACTTCAAAAAGGCACAGACAAGAACAAAAACCTCGTTGCCACTGTATCCGTTCCGGTGAGCCCGGACGCAGCGGCGCTCCTCTCCTCGATCAAGGTCGCGGTTGCCCGGTTCGATGATCGGAGCTCGTCGGGGTTCGTCAACGTCGGCGCCGGGGTGGCGGATGAGCTGATCGACCGGCTGGTGAACAGCGGGGTGCGCGTCCTCGAGCGGTCGGAGCTGGAAGCGGTGATGCAGGAACGGGGGCTCAATCCGGCGCTGACGAGTGACCTCGCGACTGCCAGTCGCCTCCTCGGGGCTGATCTGTTGATCGTCGGTTCGGTGACCAAAGTAAACGTGAGCCAATCCTCCTTGAGCCTCGGTTTCTTTAAGGTGAGCAACGCATCGGTGGAGGTATCGATGACGGCTCGGCTGGTGAACGCCTACACATCGGAGATCATGGACTCGGTCACCGCATCGGGATCAGAGCAGGGGACAACCGGCTTCTCCGTCGACCTGGGGAGGATCCTATCCCTCACCCAACCGCAGGGAGGGGACGTGTGCGCTGGCGGCCTGCGCACGGACAAGCCTTATTACTCCCCGAACGAGACGGTGCGAATCGGATACAAGAACCCGGGCCCCCCGAAGTGGTTCGGGATCGAGATATACCGCAACGGCGGTCCGTTCCTGCGCTGGCTCGATTGGCAATTCGTCCCCACCGGTGGGTGCGGGATTTGGTTCTGGGACCAACGCGATGCGGCCAACATCCAGATGGGGCCGGGAATATACACCGCAAAATTATGGGACGGAACCTCGTACATCGCGACCATCAACTTCCAGATCCGGCCTGGTAGCGGCCCGATCGCCCCGCTGATCGACGAGATCACGGTAGGAAGCGATCGGTTCGATGAGACGATCGTGGGGAAGGCGATCAATCGCACCTTGAATCAGCTCGTCGCCCGGCTGATCGACGGGATCGTCGCTGTCGCTCCTCAGCTGTCATCCTCCATGGCCGCGCGTGCGGAGAGCCCGGCTACGCCGGCGGTTACACTCGAGGGGCAGGTGGCGGCCCTCCTCCCCGATGGGCGCGTGGTGATCAACATCGGCACCAATGCCGGAGTACGGAAAGGGGACTTCTTCCAGGTCCTTGACACCGAGAACGTGATCACTGACCCCACTACCGGGAAGATCCTAAGCTACGACGTGCGCGGGGTAAAAGGGGAGATCGTGATCGTCGAGGTGCGCGATCGCGTCGCATACGGGGTAAAGACCTCCAACTTCGCCCCGATCGTCGGGGACATCGTCCGCCCGTCCGGTTGATCAGGGAGTACCCGATCAGCTAAACTGAGGACATGATGCACACCCGAACGATCGTCGTCCTGCTGTTCATCGTCTCCCTCGTCGGGATCACGGGGCTCGGGACCGGGATCGATGCGGTCAGCATCACGGTCAGCCTCCCGTTCGGTGGGCTCCCGCCCCTGTTCGGGATCACGGTTCGAAGTGAGATCTCATTCGGATACGGGGTAGCGAGCCTCCTCATCTCCCCGTCCGGGCAGACCGTGATCCGAGGCGGGGTTGAGCTCCCACTCGGGTCCGGGGGGAGCTACATCGACCTCCTCGGCGGAATCGCCTACTTCGACCTCTCCGCCCGGTTCCCTTCCCCAATGCTCGGGGGAGGGCTCTCCTACCGCGCTCCCCAGCATGGGTTCCAGTTCGGGATCGCCGGTGCGTTCATCTACCCGATCGCCCTCGGCCCGCCGCTCGTGACCCTCGAAGGAGGGTGGGCAAGGTGAAGCTGTTCGGCACGGACGGAGTGCGAGGAACGGCGAATCGCGATCTGACTCCGGAACTCGCCGTGGCGCTTGGGCGCGCTGCTGCCCGGGTCCTCGTTCCCCATGGAGGGACGGTGATCATCGGGCGGGACACGCGGGAGAGCGGGCCGATGCTCGAAGGGGCGCTCGCCGCCGGGTTCGCCGCGAGCGGCGCCGACGTCCTTCTTGCCGGAGTCATCCCCACCCCCGCGATCTCATTCCTCATCAAGGACGAGCATGCCGCCCTCGGGGCGGTGATCTCCGCCTCCCACAACCCACCCGCGGACAACGGGATCAAGTTCTTCGACTCCGCCGGGATGAAGCTCCCCGTCGCGCAGGAACGCGCGATCGAGGACGCATTCGACCACCCGCCGCAGGGGCTTCGTGTCGGCAGGATCGAACCACTGGAGGCGGCTGCGACCCGGTACGCCGCGTTCCTCACCGGAACGATCGAATCCGAGGAGGTGGATCTCTCCGGAACGAGGATCGTGGTCGACTGCGCCTACGGGGCGACGGGGGAGATCGCTCCCCGCGTCCTGCGCCACTTCAACGCCGAGGTGATCGAACTCCACACCGCCCCGGACGGATCGAGGATCAACCAGGAGTGCGGCTCCACCCATCTCGACCCGCTCCGAGCCGCGGTACTGGAACACAACGCCGACCTCGGGATCGCGTTCGACGGGGACGGCGATCGTGTCCTCCTCGTCGGCCCGGATGGGAAAGTGATCGACGGGGACCGAATGATGGGGATCGCCGCGCTGCACATGCAGCGGGCGGGCGCTTTCACCCCGCCGATCGTGGTGGCGACGGTGATGAGCAACCTCGGGCTGGAACGCAGGCTCAGGGATGAAGGGATCGAGCTCGTCCGCACCCCGGTGGGGGACCGTTACGTCGCCTGGGAGATGCACTCCCGCGGCGCCCGCCTCGGGGGGGAGCAGTCGGGGCACATCATCTTCTCCGACCATTCGCCGACCGGGGACGGGATCCTGACCGCGGTCAAGCTCCTCGAGATCGCGCACCTGCGGCGGACATCACTCCCTGAGCTGGCGGAGGAGATCCCGCTCTTCCCCCAGATCCTCCGGAACGTCGCGGTGGACGATCCGACTGCACTCGCCTCCCACCCGACGGTGACTGCGGCCGTCTCCCAGGAATCGGCGCGGCTCGGGGACAGGGGACGGATACTCGTCCGCCCGTCCGGGACACAGCCCCTCGTACGGGTGATGGTCGAGGCGATCGCTCCCGAGCTCTGCGCGGAGGTCGCTGACCGGCTCACCGCCGCGATCGAGCGGGCCGCTCAGTCCCCGGCAAACGGATAAGTAAGGATCGGGGTCCGCACGGCGCGGGTCTGATCGAGCCGCCGCACCGGGGTCTTCGTCGGAGCGGCGTGGAGGAGCTCCGGGTCCTCCCTGGCCTCGCGCGCTATCTCCTCCATCGCTTCCGCGAACCGGTCCAACGTCTCCTTCCCCTCGGTCTCGGTCGGCTCGATCATCAACGCCTCGTGCACGATGAGGGGGAAGTAGATCGTCGGGGGATGAAAACCGTAGTCGAGGAGCCGCTTGGCGATGTCCAGGGTAGAGATCCCTTCCCCGATCCCCTTCCCGGAGAGAACGAACTCGTGCTTGCACAGCCGGTCGTAGGGGAGAGGATAGGTCCGCTTCAGCCTGGCCTGAAGGTAGTTCGCGTTCAGGACAGCATCCCCGCTCACGGCACGCAGTCCGGCGTCCCCGAGTTGAAGGATGTAGGCGTACGCCTTGAGGATCACTCCGAAGTTCCCGTAGAAGGAGTGGACGGCCCCAATCGAGTCGGGATGGTCCCAATCGAGGGAATACCGCTCCCCGTCCCGCACGATCCGCGGAACCGGGAGGTAGGGAACAAGCGGCTCAGCCACCGCCACCGGGCCGGCCCCCGGTCCTCCCCCGCCGTGGGGGGTGGACAGGGTCTTGTGCAGGTTGAAGTGGAACACGTCCGCTCCCATGTCCCCGGGACGGGCGCGACCGATGTAGGAATTGAGGTTCGCCCCGTCGAAGTAGCACAGCCCGCCGGCTCGATGGACCAGCTCGGTCACCTCGAGGATCCGCTCCTCGAAGATCCCGAGGGTGTTGGGGACGGTGAGCATGATCCCGGCGACCGTTTCGTCGAGCGCGCCCTCCAGGGTCGCGGGATCGACCATCCCATCCGGGCCAGACTTGATCTCTCGCACCGTGAACCCGGCGATCGTGGCCGAGGCCGGGTTCGTCCCGTGCGCCGAGTCCGGGAGGAGGATCACCTTCCGGTCCGCATCCCCCCGCGCCTCGAAGTAGCGGCGGATGAGGAACATCCCGGTGAGCTCACCATGCGCCCCTGCCGCCGGCTGCAGGGTGACAGCGGACAACCCCGCGATCCCGGCGAGGATCCGCTCCATCTCATACATGATAGCGAGTGCCCCCTGGACCAGGGACGGATCAGCGAGGGGATGAGCAGCCGCGAACCGGGGGAGGCGGGCGAGGTCCTCGGAGAGCTTCGGATTGTACTTCATCGTGCAGCTCCCCAGCGGGTAGAGCCCGTCATCGACCCCGTAGTTCATCTTGGACAGCCGGGTGTAGTGGCGGACGAGCTCCGGCTCGGGGAGGTTGGGGATGCGAGGCGGTCTCCGGCGCAGGAGCGCGGCGGGGATGTCCCCCTCCCCTTCCGGGACGTCCGGCTCAGGGAATATCCCCCTGACTCGATCCCGCGGTTTGTAGTCGAATATCGTCTTCATTCTCCCGCCTCCCGCAGTGCGTCCACCACCCGATCGAGCTCCTCCCGTGACCGCCGCTCCGTGACCGCGAACGCGATCGCCCCCTCCACCCCGAGGGCGGAGAGCCATCCCGGGTCGGAGACCGCGACTCCGGCGGATAGGAGCCGAGCTCTTATCGTTTCCGGATCTCCGGGGACGCGAACCACGAACTCGTTGAAGAACGGGCCGGTGAACGCGAGCGCGTAGCCCGGGAGCTCCGCGATCCGACCGGCGAGGTAGTGGGCCTTCGCCAGATTGAGCCGCGCCACCTGGGCCAACCCGTCCGCGCCCAGGGTCGCTAGGTAGACGGTGGCAGCGAGGGCGGAGAGCTGAGCATTGGTGCAGATGTTCGAGGTAGCGCGGGCGCGGCGGATGTGCTGTTCCCGGGTCTGGAGGGTCATCGTGTAGCCGGGGTTCCCGGCGGCGTCGACGGTGCGGCCCGCGATCCGGCCCGGCATCGTCCGGATGTAGCGCATCCGCGTCGCGAACAGGCCCAGCCCCGGCCCACCGAACGATGGGGGGATCCCGAGGGGCTGCCCCTCCGCGGTGACGATGTCCGCCCCGAACTCGCCCGGCGGGGCGATGATCCCCATGGCGATCGGGTTCGTCGCCACGATCAGAAGACCGTCGCGCACCTTGTTCTTGAGCCCGGTCAGGTCCTCGATCACCCCGAACGCATTCGGGGATTGGACCACGAGCCCGGAGAGCCCGGACGGGATTGCGGACCGATCGATTCGCCCCTCCGGGGTGAGGTATGGGACCTCGATGAGCTCGAGATCAGCCGCCCAGGCGTAGGTCTCGACGACGCGGCGATAGTGGGGAAAAAGAGCGCGGGAGATCCCGATCCTCCCCTTTCCCGCCACCCGCTCGGCCATCAATACGGCCTCGGCCAGAGCGCTCCCCCCGTCGTACATCGAGGCATTCGCCACCTCCATCCCAAACAGCTCGCAGACGAGCGTCTGGAACTCGAACATCGCAGTGAGGGTCCCTTGGCTGATCTCGGGCTGGTACGGGGTATAGGCGGTGTAGAACTCGGAGCGGGAGAGGACGTGGGCAACGACGCTTGGGATGTAATGGTCGTACATCCCCCCGCCGAGGAAGGAGATTACCTCGTTTGGATCAGCATTATTACTGGCGAATCGCTCTACCGTCCCGCGCACCTCGAGCTCGCTTTTCGGGGACAGGCCGAGGGGGCGGAACCGGGCCTTGACCTCCTCCGGGATGTCGGAGAACAGGTCATCGATCGACTCGACCCCGATCTCCGCCAGCATCTCACGCCGATCGGAGTCGGTGTTCACCAGGTAGCGCATCGACCGCTACTCCGACGCGATTAACTTTTCGTAGGCAGCCGCGTCGAGGAGGGAATCGACCTCCTTGGGATCGGCGATCTCGAGGACGGCGATCCATCCCGCACCGTGCGGGTCGTTATTGATCGTCTCCGGGGCGGATTCAAGCGCCCCGTTCACCTCCACCACCTCGCCGGCGACCGGGGCGTACACGTCGCTCACCGACTTCACCGACTCCACGGTCGCCAGGGTTTCCCCCTTGCCGACCTTCTTTCCCACCTCGGGAAGTTCGACGTAGACGATGTCCCCCAGCTCGCCCTGGGCGTACTCGGTGATCCCCACCTTCGCCCGATTCCCCTCGAGGTGGATCCACTCATGCTGTTCGGTATATCGATACTCCGTTGGATATGCCATCCGCTCTCTCCTCCTAATGATGTCAGGTGCGGGTGGATTATAAGCCCTTTCATCCCGCCAGGGCAACGGCTCAGAATGATGGCCCGTCCTCCCCCTCCCGCGCGAGGGGATAGAAGCTGGCGTACGCCTTGTGGAACGCAACGGTGAACTTGCCGAGCGGGCCGTTGCGTTGCTTGGCGATGATGATCTCCGCCTCGCCACCCGCGCCACGGGCGCTCGGGGCGGAGGTGTCCTCCGGCTCATCGTAGTAATCCTTGCGGTAGATGAAGATGACGAGATCGGCATCCTGCTCGATCGCTCCGCTCTCCCGCAGGTCGGCGAGCTGGGGACGCTTCGACTCGCGGCGCTCCACCGCCCGGTTCAGCTGGGAGACGGCGATCACCGGGATGTTCAGCTCGCGCGCAAGCTTCTTGAGGGAGCGGGAGATGTGGGCGATCTCCTGCTCGCGTACGTCGCTCTTCACCGCCCCTTCGATCAGCTGGAGGTAGTCAACGATCAACATGTCGAGCCCGTGCTGGGCCGCCATCCGGCGGGCGCGGGCGCGGATCTCGAGGATCGAGATCCCAGGGGTGTCGTCGACGATGATCGTCGACTTCTGGAACTTGCTCGCCGCGTTGGCGATGTCGCGCCACTTCGCGACCGGGACGTACCCACCGCGCAGGCGGTGCAGGCTCACCTGAGCCTCCCCGCACAGGAGCCGTTCCAGGACCTGCTCCTTGGTCATCTCCAGGGAGAAGATCCCGACCGCCCCTCCCTCCCGGATCGCTACGTGCCGGGCAAGGGCAAGGGCGAGGCTCGTCTTCCCCGTCCCGGGCCGGCCGGCAAGGACGATCAGATCTGACGGCTGCAGGCCGGAGGTCATCTCATCGAACCGGCGGAACCCAGTGGACAACCCGGTAATCGTATGCCGGTTCGGATCGCGGTGCAGTTCCTCCAATTTGTCGATATGCTCGTACAGGTACTGGCTGATCAGGTAGTAGTCTCCGGTCGAATCCCGGCGGGAGATGTCGAAGATGAGCGATTCGGCCTTATCCAAAATCTCATCAGTGTCCTGGCGTTCGTCGTATCCAAGCTCGACGATCCGCCCACCGACCTCGATCAACGCGCGCAGGATCGCCTTCTTGCGCACGATCTCGGTGTAGTACTCGAGGCTTGCCGTGGTGGTCACCCGGTCGAGGAGCTCGTTCAGGTAGATCCTCCCCCCGGCCTTTTCCATCTCGTTCCGCTCTTCCAACCGGTTCGCCACCGCCACGATGTCCGCCGGCTCGCCCCGATCGAACAGCTCCCGGATCACCCGGAAGATCACGCGATGGCTGCGGCGATAGAAGTGCTCCGGACGGAGCCGCTCGAGGATGATGGGAACGGTCTCTTCAGGCTCGAGAAGCGCGGAACCGAGCACGATCTGCTCCGCTTCGATGTTCTTCGGCAGATCCCGCAGCGCCGTCCCATCCGGGGAGATCCTCTCCTGTGCCACCGCCCCTCACCTCGCTTTTCTCTTCTCATTATAGGTCGTCCATCCCCGGCAGGCAAACGCAAAAATGCTGATTTGAACGGCACTTTTTCGCATCAAATCAATATTGCCGACCCTATGCCGGCTTGCACGCTTAACTCCCCAAAACCCTTTTGCCATCGGAATAATCTTTGAAGGACTTGACTAAGCGGCTAAATCGTGCTAGATTTATAAAAAGCTTTTAAAAAAGTCTGAGGGAAAAGTGAGGGAGGGCGTGGTCGGTACACAGGG
>JAGGSO010000005.1 GCA_021159055.1 Candidatus Bipolaricaulota bacterium
CATTCTTACAATACTGAAGCCCGCCTCCTCCGCCACCCCCACCGCCTCGCTTTTTCCTGAGCCAGGGAGCCCTGTAAATGCAATGACTTTCATGAAAATGGAATGGCAATTATTATAAAATGATTGGGAAAGCTACCCATCTACCTTTGATATAACAACAGATGGCGGCAAATCCCCCCTGCTCTCAATGCTTTCAACCTCCATAACATTGACCTCAATTTCATCGCCGAGCTTCTTTGTGCACTCATTCTTTATTTCCTCGAATATTTTTTCAATAGATGGCCCGGTATTTCTTAGCTCTTCATCAACAACGATGAGTACATTTAGCTCCGTTGGACTCTCCTGTATTATCTGGAATTGCTTTATTTTGTTTGTATCCAACTTTTTCATCACCTCTCCAGGAATGCCAGTGATTGAAAGCGGAGGAATTATTCTCCCGTCTGGCAAGATGATGGCATCGGCCCTCCTTCCCTCAACCCTGCCTATGATTTCCGTATTTATCCCGCAGTCGCATTTTTTATCCAGAGGTATGAGAATATCATTCATGCCCGTGTATCGTATCACGGGCGTTCCTCTTCCATAAAGCTTTGTAATAACAACATGGCCAGGCTCTCCGGGTGCAACATCATTGCCATCCTCATCTAAAAACTCAAGGTGGACCATGTCCGAATGAATGTGATAATTTCCTTTTTTGCATTCAAAAGCAACCGGCCCTGCCTCAGTAGAGCCGTAAACGTCATATATTTTTGCATTGAATGCATCCTCTATGTATTTCTTTGTATAGTCATCAAGGACTGCGCCCGAAGATGACATAACCTTTGGATTAACATTTTTTCCATAACCCTGTCGCTTTAACACCGCAAGTGCTCGGAGAATACCAGGATAGCCGCCCAGAAATTCAGGGTTGAATTTGTCAATTTTTTTCATAAGCTCTTCCGGCTCCTCGCCGACATGGAGAATCTGCAGGTTTTTCAGGAACAATACTTTTCTGATAGCCGGCATAACACTTCCGCGCAGATACGTCTCCTCAACTGCATGAGGCGCCACATCTGCTATTATGCTCATTCTTGTCTTTCTCCAGTTCACATCGTATTCCTTCAGCTCCCTCAAAAAGCCGAACAACGCCTTTATTATCGTATATGTGTCCGTATATATTGAGACAGGCTGTCCCGTAGAGCCTGATGTGCTCACAAGATGCGCCTTTTTGATGTCAAAAGAGGGGTGGACTATACCATCCGGAAAGCTTTTCCTGAAATCATCTTTTGTTATAAAGGGCAGTTTTTTGATGTCCTCTATGCCCTTTATATCGTCTGGATGAATTCCTGCCTCCCTGTATTTTTTTCTGTATACCGGTACATCGTAAGCATATCTTACAATTTTTCTGAATTGCTTATTCCTGTATCTCTCAATGCCCTCGTACGAAGTCTTCCATACTCTGTCTATGTCTGTGAGATACCCTTTTGCTGCACGAAGAAGAAAAACCGGGTTCATGAAAGGATTCATTTTCTTTCTTGCAATGCTTTATAAAATTTATACTTTTTGGCAGGGCTTGGGTAAAACAAAAAACGATAAAAACAAGGAGATGATTTTCAGGCGGTGAAAAAATGAAATACAAAATCACAGGAGATAACCTTCAGGTGGTGACAATAGAGCTGAGCGAAGGAGAGAAAGTTTTTGGAGAAGCGGGTTCAATGGTCTACATGACCCCTAACATGAGAATGGAAGCAAAAGCTAGAGGCGGCTTGCTGAAAGGACTGGGAAGAAAATTTATGGGTGAGACCTTTTTCATGACAGAGTTCTCGCCAGCAGGAGGAACAGGCCTGGCTGCGTTTGCCGGAAATGCGCCCGGAACGATAAAGGAAATTGAACTCAAGGATGGCAGAGAGTTCATGGTGCAGAAAGATGCTTTTCTGTGCGCAGAGGACGGCATTGATTTAAGCGTTGCATTCCAGAAAAAGCTTGGCTCTATATTTTTCGGAGGAGAAGGATTCATTCTGGAAAGGTTGAAGGGGAATGGAACGGCCTTTATCCATGCATGCGGCGACTTCATAGAAATGGATTTGAAGGAGGGAGAAAGCATAAAGGTCGATACAGGCAGCGTTGTAGGCTGGGAAGGAACCGTCAGCTACGACATAGAGCGCGTGAAGGGCATAAAGACAATATTCTTCGGCGGCGAGGGGCTTTTCCTGACAAAACTCACCGGTCCAGGAAAAATAATAATTCAATCGATGACACTGCACAACCTTGCCATGGCGCTCTATCCTTTCATGCCGAAGCCGCAGCAAACGTCAGGGAAGTCAGGCGTGATAGGAACATTGCTTGACGAAACCCTGGGAAGATGATAACTGCAATTGCAAAGCTGGGAACGTCGATTTTGCTTGCTGCCGCCTTCTTCCTTCTGTTTTTCTATTTTATCGGCATACTGATTATAGGCATCATATTCCTTGTTGCCATTCTTTTCATAATCTTTTTGCTACTGTCTGTAAT
>JAGGSO010000006.1 GCA_021159055.1 Candidatus Bipolaricaulota bacterium
CTTAACTTCCTCAAGATCGCGTTTGGTGATCGGCTCATCCTGGTGATTCATCGGATTATCCTCCGTAACGTTTATAACAAACGCCGATAGAGGTGTCAATTTCAATAGAGGCCGTAAGGACGGGTTTAGGCCCCGCCGCTACGACTATTCCTCCGGCGCCTCGAAGTAATCGGCGATGATCTCCCGTGCCCGGGCGAGGTCGGACGGTCGCACCATCAACCGGACCTCGGCCAGCCCATCGACCGTCATCGGGTAGACCGACGGGGGGACCTGCCGCACCAGGTTCACCGGAATCCCGAAGTCTTCAAGGAGACCTTTTATCAACAACGCCTTCGGTTCCCCCCACACCTTGTGACATACTACCAGTTCCTCCATATCTTCTTCCTCCCGTCGATCGAGATAGTGATGGACAATGGTGATGCACTGGCTCGCGTGAAGCGGGACCTTCCCCAAGGAGACGCGGGGGAGCTCGGCGAGCGTGGCCTCTTCTTCCGGGGTGAAGTCGAGGTGATCGGAGAGGAAGAAGGCAGGATCGCGCGGCACGGTGAATGACTCGATCGGGGCCCCCTCCTCGTGCAGCACAATCGGCCGCGCCCCGTGTTGGTATAACCTGTCGAGTACCCCGGCAAGGTCGGCCCGCCCCACGTAGATCCCGGGAGTGCTCCTGACCTCATCTCGGGCTCCGTCGTTGCTCTCCTGCAGCTTCTCGAGGGCGTGCTTGATCAACGCGGCGGTCGAGCGCTCGTCCGGGTTGAGGTGACGGACTTCGGCGCCGACGATCCTGATCTGGATACTGTTCCTGATCAGGACCGTCACCTCCACGTCCCGGCGCAGGTCGTGAGAGAGGAAGAACGCCGCCCCGATCGCCCGGCAGATGACGTCGAGCCGTCCCGCCCCACCGGGGAGGTCGTTCAGTGAGAACTCCGGGGTGATGGGGCCCGTATGGCTGAGGATCACGAATCGTCTCATACTGAATAGTCTACCGCCCTTCTCCCGGGCGTGCCAACCGGACCGATGTCCCGGGAAAAACCGAAGAACTCCGGGCCGGGGTGGTGATCCGTTTCCCCTCCGACGCGGTCGGAGCGCATAGAGTGGAAGGGTGGAAAGCTGTTATGGTCGTTACGGAAATGAAATCAAATGGCAGGTTAGATCAAGAGGGGGCCGCAACGTGAAAGCGCGAATCGTTGTTTTGTCGGTGGTATCAGTCATTGTGCTCGGCGGGTTTGCCCTCGCCGCCGGACCGTTTTCCGGGAGCTGGGAGATGGAGATCGGTCTCTCCCCACAGCAGACGAAGCCGTTCTCCGCATTCTCCTCCACTCTCAACGCCGGGTTCACCCTCAGCTTCCTCACCTTAACGAGCAGCTCGGACTTCATCATCGACGGATGGCTGTGGCAGGAGTTCGGGCTGTGTGCCACGATCGGGTTCATCTCGTTCGACGGGGTGATGCTCTTCGAGCCCCAGTCGGGCTCGTTTCTGTACACCCAGGGGATCCTGACCCTCGACTTTAACCCGTTCGTGGTGCGGTGGTACTCGGGGATGACCGGATCAGACAGCCCGTACGGGCTGAACTATGGCCACGTCCTCGACCTGTACGGGGAGATCGGCGGTGGCGCGTTTACGTTCGAGAGCCAGACGTTCTTCGGCGCCGATCTGAGCGGAATCTCGTTCACCCAGACCTCCTCCACCATGACCTCCCTCCTTCTGACAAAGACGTACAAGACCGACCCGACGATCAGCCCAGTGACCTGCAACCTCTGCTTTTCCGGGGAGGTGCTGACGTTCAAGGGAGAGGCGTTCGGGTGCATCGAGCTCACGAGCACCACCACCTTCTCCACTACCGGGTTCGACAGCCAGGAGGTCGAGCTCGTGTTCGAGCACGTGTTCGGGGTTCCACTTGATCTCACCCTCGATTACTACTTCTCCCTCCAGAGCTCAAGCCATACCTTCACCCCGTCCCTGGAGACCGACTACGGCTGCGTGAAAATCTATACCCATCTCCTTCCCGGGAGCGGGGGGACGATAACCGGGTTAGAAATCTACGGGGTGGAGTTCTCGGCGACGATCGCGGGAACCACGTTCCGCAGCCTGTCCAACCTGAACACGACCGACTACGTGATCACCACCCCGAAGTACGGCGCGACGATCGAACTGAAGTCCGACGCCGACGCCAACGCGCACCTCTACTATCCCCAGTCCGATTGGGAAATCATCTCCATCACCACTCAGGTCCCGCCGAGTGGATGGGGAGTGATCTTCTCCGCTGATACCCTGTTCGGGACCTCGACCGGCCTTCTGTTCGACTGGGATCGGACCGACATGGGAGTGACGGCCGACGTCGGCGGGCTGTTCACCTTCAACACCGGGGTGACCGTCGATACGACCGGGTTCACTGAGTGGAGGATCGGGATAAAATTGCGCTGGTAGATTGACAGGGCCTTTCGGGCTTGCCCCCTCCCTGTAAGTCTCCTACACTTAGGGCATGGCCTGGGAATGGTCGGGTGCAGCCGGCGGTGCTTCTCTCCTTGTGACCCTCCTCATCGCCCTTTGTTTTGTGCGATTGGGGGAGACGATCCCGCTCCTGCGCGATCGGA
>JAGGSO010000007.1 GCA_021159055.1 Candidatus Bipolaricaulota bacterium
CGAGCTCGGCCTGGGCGCGGGAGCGGGTGAAACAGATCGTCTGGATCCCCTGGGAGGTGATCGTTGCGAGGAGGCGCGCCGCCTGGAGGTAGAGGGGAACGTCGGGATCGACGAGCCCGTCCCAGAACACGATCGTCCTCTCCCCCCTCCCGGCGGCGGATTCGGTGATCGCTACCGCGTCGCGTCCGGTGAGGAGGCGGGCGTACTCGGTCGGGTTGGCGATCGAGGCCGAGGAGAGGATCACCTGGGGATGAGCCCCGTAATGCTCGAGGATCCGGTACAACCGACGCAGGAGGAGCGCGACGTTCGCCCCGAACACCCCGCGGTAGGTGTGTGCCTCGTCGATCACGATGAACCGCAGGTTACGGAAGAACCGGGCCCATTGGTGGTGCCAGGGGAGATAGTGGTGGAGGGCGTGGGGGTTGGTGAGGACGATCCGCGCGTGGGCCTTGATCCGTCCCCGGCTTCCGGTCGGGGTGTCTCCGTCGTAGGTGGCGGGGTGAAGCTCGAGCCCGCAGCCGCGCTCCAGGGCACGGAGCTTGCCGAGCTGGTCGTTGGCGAGCGCCTTGAGCGGGTAGATGTACAGGGCGCACGCGTCTTCATCCACGATCATCCGCTCGAGGATCGGGATGTTGAACGCGAGCGTCTTCCCGGACGCGGTCGGAGTCGTGATGATCACGTCCTTCCCCTCCCGCAGTGCGCTGATCGCCTCCCCCTGGTGGTGATACAGGGTGATCCCGCGTGCGTCGAGGTACGCGCGGAGGCGGGGGTGAAGCGCGAGCGTCGCCGGTCGGGCCCTCTCCGCCGGGACTCGCGCCACGTGGGCGATCTGCCCCCGGTACCAGGGGGTCCTCCTTATCCGGTCAACGATCCCGTTCATCGGCGAGGAAATGGGAGTAGAGGAGGGCGAGGGTCTCCACGTCCTGGCGGTTGTGCGCGATCACCGGGAGGATTGGGGCCGGATCTCCGGTCGCCAGGTAGTCCTCGTAGCAGCGGGGAACCTCCTCGCTCGGGACGTCGCCCTTCCGCGCGATCCCGAGCACCCCTTGCTCGACCGTCTCCAGTCGAGCGTCGGGGAGGGCACCCCGAAACCGGCGGCGGGCGTGGGGGAGGAGATCGAGGTGGAGGGGATCGGGCGGGAAAGGAAGCGAATAGAACGCGAGTCGGGCGCGGGTCGTCGTCCAGTCGAACGCCTTCCCGTTGTAGGTGATGAGAAACAGGCAATCTGAGAGTTCATCCCTGATCGCCTCGAGCAGCCCGAGCTCCTCCTCCATCCCCCGCGCGAAGTACTGGGTGATCGCGATCTCACCCGCGGAGGTCGGGCGGCCGAGCCCGGCGAGGAAGATCGGTGACCCGTACAGGCCGAGGGTCTCCAGGTCGAAGAAGCAGATGCGGGGGAGCGGAGCGAGCCCGGGGAGGATAAGAAAGAGGGGGTGAGAGGCAGGGAGCCAGTAGGACATCGTCGTGTAGACGCGATGGAGGTCGGGTGGGTCACCCCAATGCTCGAGGAGCGACTGCGCCGCTGCGCTCCAGCGGGGATGGGAAAGGAGGTCCCCGATCGTACCGTATCCGTCTTCGGTCAATCTCTCCGCGCTCGCCCGGCCGATCCCGTAGAGGAGGCGAAGCTCGGAGAGGACAGCGCTTATCGCCTCATCCGCCGCTGGAAGTGCAATCCGCACCGGAGCGCGGGACTCAATCCGGTAGCATGTCCCGCTCGCGCTGCGATGTACATCCCCCGGCACCCGGGATTCAAGCGGCGCCGAATGAACGGACCGCCGCGCGCGGTCGGTCAACCACCCCACGATCCGATCGATGTCCGCCATACCGTTTGCGGGATCGGACGAGGAGGTTATTTCTCGGCGGTGTAGGGAAGGAGAGCGAGCTTGCGCGCCCGGTCGATCTCACGCGCCAGTTGGCGTTGGTGCTTGGCGCACAGGTGGGTCGCCCGCTTGGGGAGGATCTTCCCCACCCGGTTCATGTACTGCTTCAGTTCTTCCGGACGCTTGTAATCGAGTTCGATCTTGCGCTCACATACACGGCATACACGTCTTCTCTTGTAGAACATACCTAAAACGGAACCTCCTCATCTGTTCCCTTGTCTCCACTGTCTTCCGCCGCTTCCGGAGGGGGCGTAACCGCTCCCGGCTCGGTGCTGCGGGGGCCGCCGAGGAACTGGACGTTGTTCGCCACGACCTCAACCACCTTCTTCCTCTCGCCGTCGGCGTTCTCGAACGAGTCGATCCGCAGTCTCCCCTCGACTGCGACCGATCTCCCCTTGGATAGGTAGTTGGCGCAGTTCTCCGCCTGCGTCCCCCACGCGACGATCGGAACGAACGTCGTCTCCTCCTGCAGCTGGCCGGAGGCGTCCTTGTACTGGCGGTTTATCGCGATCGAGAACCGCACCCGCGCTGTTCCGCCCGCGGTGTAGCGAAGCTCCGGGTCAGAGGTCAGGTTCCCGATCAGGATCACCTTGTTCAGGCTGGCACTCATCCCTACCTCTTCTTCGTCCGGCAGACGATCTGATAGCGGAGGAGATCTTCGTCGATGTTCAGCCGCTCCTCCACCGCGGCTACCGACTCCGGAGGGAGGCGAAAGTTGATCAGCCCGTAATACCCCTCGGAATAGTGCTTTATCTCGTACGCCAGTACCCGCTTACCCCAATCGTCCATGTCCTCGACCTCACCGTTGTGGTCGGTGATCAGGCTTTGAATGCGCGCAACCTTCTCCGCCCGCTCCTCGTCGGAGAGGTCGGGTTTAATGACGTAAACAATCTCGTATTCTCTCACACTTGCACCTCACTATCGATGTCCAGGTGGTAACTTTACTCGGGAAGCGGCAGGAAGTCAAATCGATGAAAGTGCTGATCTGTTGGGGATAAAATTTGTTTCGTCCCCATCGCTTCGGCCCCCCTTTCGGCGGGAATGCCCTTCTCCTCTTGACATCGGGCTCTTCGATAATTATAATGGAGGAAATCTTCTAGAAGAAAGGGGGTGACAGGGTGAACAAAGGAGAGTTCGTAGACAAGCTGGCGGCCAAGACCGGTTTTACGAAGAAGGATGCGCGTAAGGCACTGGATGCGATGATCGAACTGATCACCGACGCGCTGGCTTCTAACGAGGAGGTCCTTCTGACCGGATTCGGTAAGTTCGAGGCCAGGGCCCGGAAAGAATCCAAGCGGATCAATCCTCAGACCCAGAAGCGAATCACTGTCCCGAAGAAAGTTGTGCCGGCCTTTAAGCCAGGGAAGAACCTGAAGGATATCGTCGCCAAGAAGCTGAAGGCCGTCAAGGTCGGGTCTGAGCTTAAAGTGAAGAAAGGGTAGGACGGCCCGGCTCCGTGCCTACCTGCCGTTTTGGGCGGGCAACGGACCGAGGAAGGTTGTAGAACCTTCAAAAACGGCAGTTCACAACTCGTAAAGCAAGTAGGAATGCTTGCTTTCCAGTGTGGCTGTCGTTTTGTTTTATGCCGCCTCGCGAATCCCGGGGCAGGGGCGTATCATTTCCCCAACAGCTCCTTCGGAGGAAAGATGAAGCCACGTCGAGATATCCGTTCGCTCCTTCGCCCGCGTGCAGTGGCGATCGTCGGAGCAAGCCCGCGGCCCGGTTCCGTCGGAGGGGAGATCCTGCGGAACGTCGTACGGAACGGGTACAAGGGCGATGTCTATCCCGTCAATCCGAAATACGCAGAGATCGATGGAATGCGGTGTTACGCCTCTGTGCGCGATCTGTCCGGCCCGGTCGACCTCGCGGTGATCGCGGTGCGGCGCGATCTGGCGGTTCGGGTGGTCGATGAATGCGGAAACGCCAAGATCCCGAATGTCGTCATGATCACCGCCGGATTCAAGGAATCGGGGCCGGCTGGGGCGAAGCTCGAGGAGGAGCTGCGCAAGACCGCGGATCAGTACGGGATCAACCTGATCGGCCCGAACTGCATGGGGATCATCAACAGCTCTCCGGACGTGTCGCTGAACGCCTCCTTTTCCCGGTTCTTCCCGCAACCGGGCGAAGTGGCGTTCATCTCCCAGAGCGGTTCCCTGGGGGAGACCTTTCTGGAGTTCTTCGAGCGGATGGGGATCGGGGTGTCGGTGTTCGTCAACCTCGGGAACCGGGCCGGCCTGACCGAGAACGACATCCTCGCCGGGATCGCCGATGATCCCGGCATCCGTACGATCCTCTTCTACCTGGAGAGCTTCTCCGACCCCAGAGGCCTACGGGAGCTGGTGGAGGAAATCGGAAGCGAGAAGAGGATCCTGATGCTGAAGGCGGGGCGAACGCGCGCCGGAGCGGCCGCCGCCGCCTCCCACACCGGGGCGCTCGCCACCCCGGATGCGGTGGTCGATGCGTTCCTGCGCCAGAGCGGGATCATCCGTGTGTTATCCATCGAGGAAGTGCTCATCGCCCTGCGGGCTCTCCGCCATCCCACCCTCCCGCATGGCAATCGGGTTGCGATCCTCACCAATGCCGGCGGGGCCGGGATCCTCGCCGCCGACGCGTGCGAACGGGTAGGGCTGAGCGTCCCCCGGTTCTCGGACGGGGTGCGCCGCGCACTAGCGGAGTTCCTCCCGCCGGAGGCGAGCACCGGGAATCCGGTCGACATGATCGCCACCGCCGGGGCCGATGACTACTCCCGTGCCCTTGCCGTCACCCTCGCGGAGGCGGACGCCGCTCTCGTCATCTTCCGTCCCCCCCTCGTCCTCACCGGAGGAGTGGAGGAAGTGGCAGAAGGGATAATCGCGCAGAGGCGGGAAAAGCCGATCGTGGCGTGTACCTTGAGCGAGAGCCCGGCGGCACAGCCGTTCCGGGACGCCCTCACCCGCGCCGGGATCCCGGTCTACACCATGCCCGACGCAGGGGTGCGGGCGCTCGCCTTCCTCCACCGCGCCAGGAAGCAAGGGCCGGCATACCAGCCGGACCCGTTTGTTCCGGACCGGGCGCGTGCTGCCCGTGCCGTTGCCGCCGCGAAATCAGCCGGGCACCGTACCCTATCGTTCTCCCAAGGGGCGGAAGTCCTCACCGCATATGGGATCCCGGTCTGTCCGTACGCCTACGCGGATGAAGCCGGGATAGACGAATTCATCGATCAGGTCGGATTCCCCATCGTGGCGAAGATCGACGCTCCCGGACTCCTGCACCGGTTCGAGCGTGGAGCGGTTATCACCGGGATCACCGATCGGGACGCACTCGACCGGGCGATCGAGGCGCTCACGCGGATCATGCAGGAGGAGGGGCTTCGCGGGAGAGTCCTCCTCCAGCCGATGCTCGCCGGACGGGAGCTGATCTTCGGAATGGAGCGCGATCCCTTGTTCGGGCCGGTGCTGATGTTCGGGGTGGGGGGAACGCTCGTTGAGGCGCTGCATGACGTGGCATTCGGGGTCGCTCCGGTCTCGCCCGAGCAAGCCGAGGGGATGATCCGCTCGATCCGTGCCTTCCCGCTTCTCGGGCCGTTCCGGGGGCAACCGCCGATCGCCATCTTCCCCCTCGCCCGGTTTATCCACCGGCTGGGACGGCTCGGGCTCGATCATCCGGAGATCGCGGAAGTGGACGTCAACCCGTTCATCGCCGGAGAGAGCAGCGCGGCGGTGGATATCTTGATCAAACTCGGGGAATAAAAAAGGAGGGAAGAGGGGAGCCCGGTTTCCCTCGCCCATACCGAATCGAACGGCAGCCCATCGAGTGGGAAAGTACACTGCCAAGGAGGTCAAACAGTGCACCTGAACCACACCCGCTTGGGTTGTAAGCCCAAGTTAGGCCGACACCTCGTCGCGGACTCGCCGACTCTTTACATCTTACGGCGTAAGCTCCCCTTGTTGTTTGGTGGTGACTGGCTTAGCCCCGGTTGAAGGGCCGGAAAATCTTATAAAACGGGCGCCACCAGCGCCCATCATCACCACAAGCTAACCGGTGCGCATTATAACACCATGCTAGCGTTTGTCAAGTACGGCGATACAAACCGTATAATCCTCTTCAGAATAGGATTTTCTCCCTCTAACCGCGCATTATTCCCGAGAAACAACGTCGGGATTGATTACCTCCCCGCCCTCCACTAAAATCATCCCACACGCCAGAGTGGCGGAATTGGCAGACGCGCGGGACTCAAAATCCCGTGGCCTTCGGGTCGTGTGGGTTCGACTCCCACCTCTGGCACAAAAAGCGCTGGTTGATCCCCATCTTGCTCATCCGATGAACTCGTTGACGATCTGATCGACAAGGGCGTCGCGGTTGCTCAGCTTCACCCGGAACAGCTTCAGTTCACGGCGCACCCGGTGAACGAGCGGGTGATCGAGATGGGCGTGGGTGGAGACGATGAGCGACTTCCCGCTTGCCAACGCACGCTCGACAGTCGGGATGAACCGGGGAGAGGCGATCTCCATCGGGGCGAGCTCGTCGATCACCACCAACTCCCGCTCGGCTAACGCGCGCTCGATCGCCGCGATCCCGATTGCCTCCAAATCCTTCAGGTTAACAGTGTAGCGTCCGACCTTCGGCCCGCCCCGGACGTGGAGGTGGGCGAGGACCCCCTCGGCCCCGGTCGCTAAGTCGATCACGGAGAAACCGACCCGGTGACCGCACTTCCTGATCTCCTTTGTGACCATCCCCCCATAGGAGAGCGGGACGCGGGTAAGGACCCGTTCGATCAGGGTCGTCTTCCCCACCCCCGGCCGGCCGGTCAGAGCGATGCGCGTCTTGATAGTCATGCCGCTCGATTCTATCCTCTTTCCCGCGATGGAAAAAGATGCGCGCAAGATCGGGCACCTCGACATGGACGCGTTCTACGCCGCGGTGGAGCAACTCGACAACCCCGCCTACCGGGGCAAGCCGGTGATCGTCGGCGGGCTCGGTCCGCGCGGGGTGGTATCAACCGCATCGTACGAGGCGCGGGAGTTCGGGGTGAAAAGTGCAATGCCGATGGCGAAAGCGCGCAAGCTCTGCCCGCACGCGATCTTCCTCCCGCCCCGCTTTCCCCGCTACAAGGAGATCTCCGACCACGTCCGCGCCATCATCCGCGACTACACCCCGATCATCGAACCGATCTCGCTCGACGAGGCGTTCTTCGACCTGACCGGTTCCGAACGGGTGGTCGGTCCGGCGGAGGAAATCCTAAGATCGATCAAGTCCCGGGTGCGGGAGGAGACCGGGCTCACCTGTTCGGTCGGGCTTGCCCCGAACCGGTTCCTGGCGAAGATCGCCTCTGAGCTGGAGAAACCGGACGGGCTTGTGATCATCACCCCGGACCGGGTGCAGGAGGTCCTCGATCCCCTTCCGGTCGAGCGGATCTTCGGGGTGGGAAAGGTCACGGCACGGAGGCTGCACGGCCTCGGGATCGACACGATCCGTGCGCTACGGGAGGCACCGATCGAGCTCCTCGTGCGCGAGTTCGGGAAGTACGGCCGGGTCCTGTACCACCTCGCGCGGGGGGAGGATGACACTCCAGTCCGGCCGGAGCGAGAGGCAAAGTCGGTCTCCCGCGAGGTCACGTTCCCGCACGACGTCTACGAGCGGGAGGAGATAGAGCGAATCGTGCGGCGGATGGCGCGTGAGGTGGCGGGGCAGCTGCGGCGGGACGGCCTGTTGGGAAAGACCGTCCGGATCAAGGTGCGGTTTCCCGACTTTCGCACGATAACCCGCCAGGCACGGATGGAGGCCCCGACCGACTCCACCTACCTGATCGAGGAGACGGCGATCGGGCTCCTGCGTCGCCGGGTTGAGCTGTCCGGGGAAGGAGTGCGCCTCCTCGGGGTCGGGGTGGGGAACCTCACCGCAGGGAAGGCACGCCAACTCCCCCTGTTCACGACCGATGAGACCCTCGATCGGACGATCGATCGGCTCCAGAACACGTTCGGGACGAGGGCCGTGCAGCGGGACGGACATCCCTCACCCGTAAACGGGAAGGAGACGGTAGCGGGGAAGGGCGGGAGCGGGTATCCTGAGTCCGGAGGTGAGGCGGAGTGAAGCGCTACATCGTCGGTTTCGCGGTCCTGTCACTATTCTCCCTTGTTGGGTTCGGAATGCCGCTCTGCAATTACCACGCCCCGGTGAGCGACCTGTCCAACCTGGGAATGAGCTTTTCCTATCACTACTACAACGATCCCTATGGCCTGCACGACCAGGACATCAACGCCGGCAGTTTTCAGGTCCATTACACCCGCATCTACGACTCTCCGGACTTCGGGTACGACTTCGCCGCGAAGAACGATATGACGATCTCGGTCCTTTCCCTATCCACGTACAACGTGAACGCCGACGGGAGTGTGAAGCGCTACCTCTCCCCTGATCGCGACTTCTTCGGGTTCGCCGGGGTGTGCGGAAAGACCGCATCGAACTACGAGACGATTGGGATCTCGGTGAACCTTGGACTGGGGTACGGAAGGTTTGCGAACGTCACTCCGCTCGCCAAGGCAATAGAGATCGACTCCTATCTGGTTGCGCGGGGGAGTTTGGCCGATCACCTCTCTGACATCGACCTTCAGGCCCTCGCCCATGAGATCGACAACGCCTCCACCTATCCCACCACCGCCGACCTCCTCTCCGCATTGCAGGAGATCGTGGAGGGGAGCGGCTTGGTGAAGGAGGGAGGGCTCGACGCCCTCGACATCTCGGAGATGGGGAACATCGTCAGGGACAACACCCATTCCCGCTACTGCGGTGGAGAGGCGAAGCTCGGGTTGAGCTACGAGATCCTCGACCCGATGGGAGGGGCAAACGACCTGTTCGCTACCGCCTCGTTCAACTACGCGTTCACCGCCACCCCGCGGGCCCAGTTTCTCATTCAAGGGAGCATCACCGGCCCGCTCGACATCGTGAAAGAGCACGAGCTCTCCGTCGCGGCGAGCTACGACTACCTAATCTCCGATTTCCTCAGTTTTTCCGGAAGTTACACCTTCGTGCAGGAGGCGCGCCTCGGTGAGGTGGACGATTCGCACAAGATCACCATCAACCTCGATTTCACTCCGATTCGGACCGCCCGCATCACCCTGGAAATGATGTTTGAACACGAGCCGTACTACCTCGAATGGAGCCAGGAGGTCCGCCTGAGCATCGGGACGGATCTCCTATAGAGAAGAGAGCACAGCCCGCATCAGGGAATCGCTCACCAGCTCCTTAGCCTCCTCGAGCGGGAAGAACCGCGCTTCCGCGATCTCATCCGGATCCGGATTCGGGGCTCCATCGATCGTGATCCGGTAGAAGACCATGATCCAATGGAGGCGGCTGATCTCGCCGAGTTTGGCCCGCACGTCGACCAGTTCATCGATCGATGCTTCGACCCGCAGCTCCTCCCGCACCTCGCGCACGAGCCCGGCGGCCGGGGATTCCCCGAACCGGACGAACCCGCCGGGGAGCGACCACCGCCCCTCGGTGAGCCCCCGGCTTCCCTTGACCAAAAGGACGTTTCCATCCTGGATCGCGATCCCCTCGACCACCACCCGCGGCATCGATGCGTGCACTGCTGCGCGGACAAGCGGTGTCGCCGCGTTCGTGCTGGCCAACTCATCCTTGCTCGGCCACTCGTGCGGAAACCGTGGAAGTTGCGGAGTGGCGAACATCACCGGCGGATCGGTCGCCAATGGGGCGATCTCCTCGATCGGGAATGGGATCTCATCCCTCGCGGGAAGCCCGAAGGTACCACCGCGGTTTACGAGGAAGACCCTCCCATCAGTCTCGATGTAGTAGCGCATGTGCGTCATTGTACTCAAAGGGACAATTGGAACAAGCACGAAAGCAAATCCTGTTGCTATCTCAATTTCCCGCTTAGGGCTTGACAAACCAGCCGTTTCGTGGTATCTTTCTAAACGGTTAGACTAAACGTTTAGAAATGGCAACGATAAAGGATGTGGCGAAAAAAGCAGGAGTATCGGTGGCGACAGTTTCGTACGTGATCAACGGAACAAGGAACGTCGCTCCGGAGACAGCGGCGCGGGTGCGGGCGGCGATGGAGGAGTTGAGTTATCACCCCAATGCAGTCGCCCAGTCACTGCGTACTCGCACCACTCATGTGATCGGCGCGGTCATCTCCGACATCAGCAACCCGTTCTTCGCCACGTTGATCCGAGGAGCAGAAGATTGCGCTCGGGAGAACGGGTACAGCCTCCTCATCTGCAACACAAGCGAAAAGTTGGAGAACGAACTCGTCTACCTACAGCTTCTCTCCCGCAAGCGCGTGGACGGGATGATCATTGCCCCGACCGGAAAGAACGACGGCCTGATCAAGGATCTGATCGCACGGGGAATGCAGATCGTGTTCATCGACCGAAAGGTGGAAGGGGTGGCTGCCCCGGCCGTCCTGTCGGAGAACGAGGAGGGGGCGTATCAAGCGACCCGCTATCTGATCGAGCAAGGGCATCGCAAAATCGGGATCGTCCTCGGACTTCCCCACGTTTCCACCACCACCGAGCGGTTGCACGGGTATGAACGCGCTCTTGCCGAGGCGGGAATCGCCGCAGATCCGTCCCTCATCGTATATGGTCATTCGCAAGTGGAAGGAGCACGGAAAGCATCCGTAACGCTGCTCGACAGAGCGGATCGTCCGAGCGCGGTCTTCGCCACCAACAACCTGATGACGATCGGGCTGATGATGGCCATCCACGAGCTTGAGCTCCACTGCCCGCAAGACGTGTCGGTGATCGGGTTTGACGATTTCGATTGGGCAGCGGCGTTCAACCCCCCGCTCACAACCGTTGCCCAAGATCCTTACCTAATCGGAGAAAGGGCAGTAGAGATCCTCTTTGCAAACTTAAACCAGCATAACCGCTCCACAGTCGAGGTGAGGATTCCAACCCGCTTCTTACGACGTGGATCTGTAAATACTATCCCATGATTCTGATTAAGGGGAGGTGATATATGACTGGAAGCGAATTTACCGGGCGAAGGGGAAAGAACAAAGAGACAGCAGGCAGCGAAAATAAGGAGGTCTAGAGATGAAGAGAATCTTGTCCGTAACATTGATTCTGGTGGCGTTGCTTACACTGATGGTGGGAACGAGCTACGCCGATGAAAGCACTAAGACATTGTACGTCAACGGGCATCCAATGTTCCTCGGACTTGCCGCCCACTCGGTCCGCAACGTTTGGGAAGACCTGTACGTCAAGGCGTTCAACTGGTACTGCGCCGATTTGGGGATCCGTTCCACCTGGACGGAAGCGGGGTACGACACCGCTACCCAGATCACCCAGGCCAAGCGCCTGATCGACATGGGGATCGACGGGCTCATCATTTCCCCGTGGGATGTGAAGGCGCTGCGTGTGGTGATGGACTACGCGAAGGAACATAACGTTCCCGTGATCTGCACCAACACGGTCGTCGACAGCAGCTATCCCCTGATGTTCGTCGGGTTTGGGCAGAAACAGGCTGGCGCGCAACTCGCTCAGAAGATCGTAGAGTACCTGCGGGATAAGGTTGAGCCGATCGGTGAAGTGAAGGGAACCGTGCTCGAACTCTCCTCAGGTCCGGGAACCTCCGAAGACATAATGCGCGGGGGTGGGTTCCATGACGTGATCGATCAGTACCCCGACGTCAAAGTGATCACCCAGGTAGCCACATCGGACCGGGCAAAGGCGAAGACCGTCACTCTGAACGTGCTCCGCAGTGGAACAAAGATCGACGCTGTATTCGCTCAGAATGGGTCGATGGCCCTGGGTGCAGATGAAGCACTCAAGGATGCACCTGGAATCACTCCCAAGGACGTGTTCATCGCCACCGTCGATGCCTTCCCGCAGATCTGCGATGAGATCGGCGCTGGGAACATCGATGTCGCTGTGGACCAGACTCCCGCGTTCTACAACCCGATCGCCGTCTACTACATGGTTCAATACCTAGAGAAGGGTCCGTCCGCGCTGCCCAAGTTTGGAGAGACGATCACCGCCGACCAATTGCAGCCTTATCTCGACACGGGAGTAAAGCACATGGGCCTTGATCCGTGGAAGGTACCGATGTGGGCACCGGCTCAAATTCGTCATATGACCGAGTTCAGCAGTGACATCACACACGACTACATCTGGTTCCAGACGAATGCGGTCGTGGTGACCAAAGACAACTACAACAGCCCGCTTCTGTGGGGGAACTTCCCGCTTCCTGGTTGGTAGAGGAGGTCAACGCCCAACGGCGTGACTGCAGCCCGGGCCATCGGGTCGACGCCGACCCGATGGCCCGATTGAAGCTAAAGGTGAGGTTGAGATGAAGCCACAAGTAAACACGCGTGTAAAGGTCCTCATAGTCGATAACTTCATCTGGTTCATAAACGCCGGCCTTTACATCCTGTTCATAATCTTGAATCCACGGGGCTTTTTGACGATTCACAATGTAGAGTTCATCCTGTATGTAAGCTCGATGCTCGGCTTTCTCGTCCTTGGCGAAGCGCTTGCGATGATCACCGGCGGGATGGACCTCTCTCTCGCCCAAAACGCGGGGTTGTCAGCGATGGTCGGTGGTTTTATTCTCGGAGTGATGGCGCCAAGCCTCCCAGGATGGCTGGGGGTCATCATCGTCTTAATTGCCGGGACGGCGTTCGGGGCGGTGAACGGGTTGCTGGTGGGGAAGCTCAAGTATAATCCGTTCCTTGCCACCTTAGGGACGTTCATCGTGTTCGACTGGGCAACGTTCTGGATCCGCCGGGGGGCGATCGTAAACCTTCCCGCTTCATTCCTTGCTCCGGGGAGCGGAACGATAGGGGGAGTGCACATCGCCATCTTCTTGTTCCTCTTCATGGCGTTGCTCCTCCACCTGATGCTGCGCTACACGCAATTTGGGGTATCCGTCTATGCTGTCGGCGACAACCCAAAAGCGGCGATGATGATGGGGATCAACGTGGGGAAGGTCCTGTTCGGAGTATTCACCTTGGGTGGCCTTCTCGCTGGTTTTTCCGGACTCATTTACCTCGGTTACATTGGTGCGGTCACCTCACTAATCGCCCAGAACAAGATATTTGAGGCGTTTGCCGGTGCGGTCCTCGGCGGGGTGAGCTTGCGCGGCGGACGCGGCTCGATCATGGGAGCGCTGGGGGGAGTCATCCTTCTCGGAATCCTTGACGCCGGCCTCACCATGCTTAACGTGTCGCCGGAGATTCGGGGGGTGTTGACCGGATTCGTCCTCCTCGTGGCGGTGATGATCAACATGGCCATCAGTCGTCTGCGTGACCGCATCCTGATGCCACACTAGGAACGGAGGTTAAAAGTGAACGAGAAAATGCCGCTTTTGCGTACGGAGAGCCTTCACAAATGGTACGGCAAGATCCATGCTCTGCGCGGGGTGAATATCGAGGTATACTCCGGCGAGGTCCTTGCGCTGGTCGGGGACAACGGAGCAGGGAAGTCGACGTTTGTTAAGATCATCTCCGGGGTGGAGAGGAAGACCTCTGGCAAAATATTTTGGAAAGGGAAGGAGACCGAGATCACCTCGATCGAGCAGGCACGCAACCTGGGAATCGAAACAGTATACCAGGAGCAGGCTCTTGCCCCTCAGCTTACAGTCTTACAGAACATATTCCTCGGCCGGCCGTGGACTAAGTTTGGCCCGCTCAAGGTGCTGGACAACAAGAAGATGGCTCAGGCAGCCCGGCGAGTGATCGACGAGCTCGGACTGAACATACAGGTGGACCAAGAAGTGCGGTTCTGTTCCGGAGGGGAGCAACAGGGTGTAGCAGTGGCCCGTGCATTGTTGTTCAAGGCGGGATTGGTGATTCTCGATGAACCAACCCGGGCTTTGTCCGCCACAGGGGTAGAGAGGATCCTCGAGTTTATCCGCGGGTTAAAGCGACAGGGGATAGCAGTGATCATCGTCTCGCACGTCTTCCCCCAGATCTTTCCGGTGACAGATCGGTTCATAATACTATCGCGTGGAGAAGTGATCGCGGAAAAGAGAGCCGAGGAGACATCCTCCGAGGACTTGACGCGTATCGTCATCGAAAAAACCGCTTGAAAAGGACTTAAGAGCTGTGATCCTTGTTATCGGAGAAGCGCTGATCGATTTCTTCCCCGCTTCCTGTGGGAAAGAAGAGGGTTACATCCCCCGGCCTGGTGGCTCGCCGCACAATGTGGCAATCGGCCTCGGGCGCCTTGGGGTGCCGGTCGGATTCGTCGGCCGGCTCTCGCGGGATTGGTTCGGCCGCTTGTTGCGGAAGAGCTTCGAGAGCAGCGGGGTCGACCTCCGCTACCTGATGGAAGGCGATGAACCGACCGCTCTCTCGTTCATCCACCTCGGCGGTGCGGAACCGGAGTTCTCGTTTTACGGGACCAAGACAGCCGACTGTATGCTCACCACCTTCCCCACCCCTCTTCCGAGCGAGGTGCGGGCAATCCACGTCGGCTCACTTGCCATGGTGCGAGAACCGATTGGAACGGCCATTACCGCGTTTCTATCTCGGGAACATGGCAAGAGGATCATATCGTTTGACCCGAACGTCCGCCCGAACCAGATCAGCGATCGGGACGCGTATCTCGCCCGATTCAACCGGTGGTTGCAGCTAAGCGACATTGTCAAGGCGAGCAGATCCGACCTTGCCTATCTGTATCCCAACGAAGATGAGAAAGCCGTGACGGCGCGCTGGCTGGAAAGCGGGGTGCGGCTTGTGGTCATCACCCACGGCGCGACCGGAGCGACCGGATATGTCGGCCGCGAGGTGGTGAAGGTTGAAGGAGAGCGAATCACGGCGGTGGATACCGTCGGAGCCGGGGATGCGTTCACCTCCGGCCTCCTTGCCTGGCTGCACGAGCACAACCGCCTGTTACCTGAGCGCCTGACAGGCATCCCAACGGAGGAGCTTCACGCCGCACTCAAGTGGGCCAGCCGAGTGGCGGCGATCACCTGCGCCCGCCGCGGAGCCGATCCCCCTCACCGATCTGAGCTCATCTAATCGCACGAAAGCTTTTCTCATCGGCTCTTCTTTCCCCACCGCTCGCGGCCTACCGCTGCGCTTGTATGAGCCAGCTTCGCTTGCATCGGTTGAATGCCGCGCTACAATCATTCACGGCGATGAAGTCCGCCGGCAAGTGCTGCGTCAGCAGTTGATGACTTCTACCCAAACTTGTGCACAAAGGAGGGTAGAAATGATCTACGACTCGTCGCTTGCCGCCATGCGCCGGGATATCACGCGGAGCGATCTGCGGTTCAATCTTCTTCGCATCTGCGCCCGAGCCCCGCGGATGATCCATCAACTGATCCATGCCCCGGATTATCCCGGGATCGAGAAGACCTTGTTTTCCCTGCAATCGGAGATCAACGTGACGGTCGAGATCGGGGAGTGCCGCAATCGCGAGCTTCTGACGATCGTCGATCGGGTACAGGATCCATGGAACGCCAAGATGCAGACGAATCTGTCGCGCACAACGATCCTCCCGTTTCTGATCGCCCCGGAGTTCGCCTATGCCGAGCCAAAGGCGTACGAGGCCTACCTGCGGGCGTGGTTTGCGCTCCCGGCGGTGCAGGATGATCTGGGCGAAGGAGCTGAATTGCTGTTTGCGCTCTTTCTTGCATTTCCCGAGATTGCGCCGCGTGCAGTATATGTCGCCGCCCCGCGGGAAGAACTCCCGGACGAGCCGCTCGGAGACGACGGCGGAAAGCGCCTGTTCGGATGGTATAGGATCGCCGATCTTCCTGTTTCCCCCGCCCCGCGACCACTCGGGGCCTTACTGGGGGGAATCCACCGTCGCCCTCTTCCTGCCGGCGCTGCCCTATTGAAGAAAATCGGAATAGAACGGCACCTGCGTGGAATCTCGCGGTTCGTCCTTCCCCGCCGCTTTCGTCACCCGGCTGCGGCGATTCCCCAGGAGTTCGAGGTGGAACCGCTGCGCGGCCCGGAACTCCTCGATGGGAGGATAAGACCGATCCCGCTCGAGGCGGTCGCCTCAGTCGCGCACTAGCAACCGATCAAACCGCATCCCTCCGAACCGCCACAACGCCTCGCGCCAGGCGGCTGACTCCGCCGGAGTCACCGGCTCTGGGACGTCGTAGCGCTGCTTGCGCTGCAGCTCCTGCAGGCGATGGAGAAGGTCCTTCAGGCGACGGGCCTGCTCCTCGATGAGGTAGTCCCGTACCTCTCGATTCGCCTGTGCCAGCGTCAGCTTGAAGTGGGGGATGCACAGCCCGTCCGAATGGGAGAGTGCCTCGCGCCACTTTGGATCGGCCAGGGTGGTGGCGAGGAAGTAGGCGTACCGCTCCTCGGCCTGGTGGCGGTAGCGGCAGAGGGGACAGTCCTGTTCCGGCCTCGGGTGTGCGATTTCACCCAGGAATTCCCGCGTCACCGTCTCGTACAGCCGGGCGACTCCGCTCGGGGTGACGAGCTGACGGGATTCGGTCACCTGCTGGATCAGGGTTGCGTGTTCGGAGCATACCCCGCCTGCCGCCGCGAACTTGGCGTGGATCTCCGGGTCCCCGGTAAATTCGTACAGGAGCGTCCAAACCCAATGCTCCTCGCTCTCCCGCACCAACCTACACAGGGGGCATCCTTCCTGCTCCAATTTCTCCCGCAGGTGATAAGTGAACAGGGCCGAGGAACTCGACGCCGCATCGGGGTGGATGAGGCGGGAGAGCCATCCCTGCTCGGTCGGTTTTCCGCGTCGGAACGGGTTTTTCATCCCGCTGCCTTGATCAGACGCTCTTTTACCGCGAGCACCTGCGCCTTGATCCGTTCCAACCGGGAGATCTCCTTGCTGACATCGCCGGCCTCCTCTCGCTTGCGGGCAGCATCGCACTGGGGGAGGAACGACAGGGTGGTTGACGTGTTATGGCGGAACGTGGAGCCGATCCCGGGAGTATCGATCAGTACTACTCCGCGGGCGAGGATCGACGCGGGATGAGCCACCTCGACGCGCGCGACCCCGCGGCGGTTCTCCGGGTTCTCCTTCTCCGTGACATAGCGGGCGAGGAACGCGCGCAGCTCCTCCGAGGCACACTCCTCCGGAGCGCGCCCGTCTTCGAAATACACCGTTGCCTTACGCTTCTCTCCCCACGCAATGTAAGTGGGAATGGCGGTAAGGGGAAGGACCGAGGTAGGGAGGATCTCCTCGCCCAGGAGCGCGTTCAATAGGGTGCTCTTCCCGCGCTTGAACTGGCCGAGGACCGCGAGCTGGAACCGTCTTTCACGCACTCTCTCCCCAAGGTCGTTGAGCTGACCGACGATCGGGGAAAACCCGCCTTCCAGCGAAGCGAGCGCTTGTACCAACTCGTCAATCAGCACAGAGGGTTCGCTCTTCTCTTCCGTCCGTTCGCTCAGCATGCCTTTCATTGGCTCCTCCTGATCACGCCGGAGGTGCAAAATAAAGTGCGCCCCGTTCGGCGAGACTCGTAGGAGTCATCAGCCTTACATGAGGCGCTCCGGATGGACTCCATCATCCATCCCGTCCACTTGCGGACGGCAAGATCAGTTTATCCCATGTTTCGCGGGGTTTCAAGGATCGGAGGACTCTTTCCCCTTTCGCTTGAACGTCCCGATCCCGCGGTTGAACAAGTACATCAGTCCGATCGCAACAAAGATAAGCTCGAAGAACTTGAACATCAGCGAGTACGTCACCGCTCCTCCTTTCCCGATCTCCGGGGCGACGAGGTGAAAGATTCCGATCATCGCCATCTCTCCCGTCCCCATCCCGCCGGGAGTGATCCAGAGGAAGAAGGAGAGGATGATGTTCAGCGTAAACAGGAGCGAGAGCTGGGCGAAGTTGAATACGATGTGGTCGGAGTAATAAAAAAAGACCTGCGGTCTGATGTAGGAAAAGAAGGTGGCGATCACTTGGAAGGCGAACGCCAAGAGCGTCCCGCGCCAGTGACGGGTGAACGCGTTGTAGATCTCGTCCTCCGTCTCCGCGACCTTGTCCGCCGCACGGTTTATCCCGTTCTTGAACCGGGGGAGGATGTGACGAATCAGTCTGATCGCGCGGCTGATCCACTTGAAATTCCCGGCGAAGTCGATTATTCCGATGATTATAAACACGAGGATGAGCCCGACCCCGGCAACAACGATGTGCTTTTGGTCCGGGGCGATCTGCGGGGAGAGGACGGCGTAGACCACCCCGATCAGGATGAACAACAGGAGGCTCACTCCACCGAGGAATCGCTCGACCACGATCGTGGCCACGATCCGGGTGGCAGGGGCATCGGTGCGATGGACGACCATCGCCGCGCGGATCGGTTCTCCGCCGAAGTAGAGGGACGGGGTGACGTAGCTGATCGCGTACCCGGTCAGGCGTGAGCCGACGACGCTGCGAAACCGGAGGTCAACCCCGTACGCCCGCAGGATCACCCACCAGCTGAGGATCCACGCCGCTATCGCCAGGACGACGTCCCCGAAGACCGCTGCTGCTCCTATGATCCCGAGCGCGTTGATCTGGGAGAGGACGTTTCGCCATCCCACGTAATAAAGGACCCCTCCGAGGAGCCCAACCCCAACCACGATGGAAAGGGTGTAGCTCAACCCCTTTCTGAGCGGCTTTTTCATGGGGAAATCCTAGCACATCCATGATGGTGTTATCAACTCAACTCGTTACCCGCGGGGAAGACGAATATCCGATCTGGAGGGAGATGAAAGGTGAGCCGAGCCCCGGGTTGTACCGACTCTTCCCACTCCGGGATCCGCGCCCGCACGATCCCAATCGGGGTAGAGGCGATGATCACCCGCGCGTCGCCGTGGTACTCGCTCTCCACGACCTCGACCGGTAGGGGGTTCTCCCCCGGCCCGAGGCGCACGTCTTCCTCGCGCACGATTACCTCCACCTCTGTCCCTGTCGGGATCTCTTCGCGCGGGGGCGCGATCCGGAGGGGATGACCATTGACAATGACCGACTCCCCAGAGGAGATCCTCCCCAGGAATTGGCTCCCCCGC
>JAGGSO010000008.1 GCA_021159055.1 Candidatus Bipolaricaulota bacterium
GAAAGGGAACATACCGCTCAAAGAACTGGCGAGCTTGCCGAGTTTCTACTTTGTCAATCCGGCTTGGGATGAGAAACGATTCGCGTTCTACTGGGATAAGACCGGACGGATGGAGCTGTACACGGCCGAGTTGCCCAACGGCGCGCCCCGCCAGGTGAGCCACGGCGAGGTACCGCGGTCGCTGCGGGCCGGGTTCATCTGGAGCCGCGATGGCTCCACGATCGTGTTTGCCAAGGACCGGGACGGGAACGAGCAGCACGACCTGTATGCAATCGACACAAGTACAGGCGCCGTCGCCCAGCTCACCGACACTCCACAGGCGCAGGAGATCCCGGTCGAGTTCTCCCCGGACGATGCCTGGCTGACAATGCTGTCCAACCGCGACGGCCAGTTGAACCTGTACAAGCTCCGCCCGGACGGATCGGAGGTGACCCCGCTCACCCGGTTCGAGAACCCGGTCCTGGACGGCGGGATCTGGAGTCCGGACGGGACGAAAATCGCGTTTTCGTGCAACGAGACCCCGGAGCTGAAGAACCAGGACATCTACATCGTGAACGCGGACGGAGGCGGGATCAAACGCGTGCTGCAGGTGAGGGTCGGCTCTAAGGACCGTCCGGCGAGATGGCTCCCCGACAGCCGCCGCCTCGCGTTCACGACCGATGCCTTCGGAGTGAACCGGCCCGGGGTCCTCGACGTCGAGACGGGCGAGGTCAGCTTCTACGGGGAGGAGGGGGTGGACGAGACCGCGACATCCGTATCCCGCAACGGCCGCTATCTCCTCGCCCTGCGCAATAAGGACGCGACGATCCGGCCGGTCATATACGAGCTCGCGACCGGGAAGATCCGCGAGTTGAACCTCCCGCCCGGGGTGGCGTACGGGGCGGAGTTCGTCCTTGATGACACCGCACTCCTTGTCACTCACACATCAGCCACGCGCCGAAATGAGCTCCTTCTCTACGACCTCGGGTCCGATTCCTACTCCGTCCTCATCCCGGCCGAATACGGCTCGATCGATCCGTCTGTGTTCGTTCCCGAAAGATACGTCACCTACCGGTCGTTCGACGGGCTCGAGATCCCGGCGCTCCTGTATGTCCCGCGTGACATCCCCGCCGGCGAGCGGCTCCCGGCGATCGTGATCGTGCACGGCGGCCCGACCGGCCAGTTCTTTCGCTCATTCGATCCCTACGCCCAGTTCCTCGTCGACCGCGGGTTTGTGGTCCTCGAGCCGAACATCCGCGGGAGCACCGGCTACGGAGTGGAGTTCCGCGACATGAACCGCTACGACTGGGGCGGGGCCGATCTCGAGGACGTCGCCGCCGGGGCGGAGTACCTGAAGTCGCTCCCGTTCGTCGATCCAAACCGGTTGGGGGTGTTCGGCGGCTCCTACGGTGGCTACATGACGTTGATGCAGGTGGTGAAAAAGCCGGATCTATGGAAGGCGGGGGTTGCCTGGGTCGGGATAAGCGATCTTCTGCGGCTGTACGAGAAGAGCATGGAGCACTTCAAGTACTTCCTGCGCTGGCACCTGGGCGACCCGGAGGAGAACGCTGCGCTGTGGCGGGAGCGGAGCGCGATCAACTACGCCGAGAATCTGAAGGCGAAGCTCCTCCTCGTGCACGGGGTGAACGACCCCCGCTGCCCGGTCGAGCAGTCGCGCCTGTTCCGGGATCGGCTGGTAGAGCTCGGTTACAAGGAAGGAAGGGACTTCGAGTACGTCGAGCTCGGGGAGGAGGGACATGGCTCCTCAGACATCGCCCACAAGGTCCGCACCTACACCCTGCTCGCCGATTTCATGGACCGGAACCTATGACACCAACCGCAGAGGCGCTGAGGACGCAGAGAAGTAAAGAACCCTGCAGTAAGCTACGGGGATTAGAAGACAGCGTTGCACACAAGGTGCGAGGCTACGAAAGCCGCGATTCTTCGTGGAGTCGGGGCTTGTCCCCGACGTCATTCGTCACAGAGTTCATGTAATCCGGACAACCATGTAGAGCATCAGAGGTCCAAACAGTGGGGTGATCCGCATGTTGAAGTTTTATCCATTTCCTCGCTGTCACATGGGTAGCGGAAGACAACTATGAAACCAACCGCAGAGGCGCTGAGGACGCAGAGAAGATGAAAGGAAGGGATAAGTCCGAGAGGGTTGCCCGATAGCTGTTCACCCGTTCCCTAAATTCCCAAAACCCTCGGTGCACTCTGCGTCTCTGCGGTGTATACATCACTGCCGCGGAGCGATGATCCGGTCGATGATCCCGTATTCTTTGGCCTCCTCCGGGGACATGTAGAAGTCGCGGTCGGTGTCCTTGGCGATCTTCTTCACCGTCTGACCGGTGTGAGCGGCGAGGATGCGGTTGATCTGATCGCGCATCCGGAGGAGCTCGTCGGTCTGGATCTTGACGTCGATCGCCTGCCCCTGCGCTCCGCCGAAGATCTGGTGGATGAGGATGCGCGAGTTGGGGAGGGCCGAGCGCTTCCCCTTCGTCCCCGCGGCGAGGAGGACCGCGGCCATGCTCGCCGCCTGCCCGATGCAGATCGTCGACACATTGCAGCTCACGTACTGCATCGTGTCGTAGATCGCGAACCCGGCGGTGACCGACCCGCCGGGCGAGTTGATGTACAGCTTGATGTCCTTGTTCGGGTCCTTGGCAGCGAGGAACAGCATCTGGGCGATTACTACGTTCGCTACCTCATCGTCGATCGGCTGGCGGAGGAACACGATCCGATCCTCGAGCAGGCGGGAGTAGATGTCGTAGGTTCGCTCGACGTGGCCGGTGCGGTCGATGACGAACGGGATCTGGGCGGTCGGCTTCATTCCCCTTCCTCCTTGATCTTCGCTTCATCGTACAAAAGCTCGAGGACACGGGTGTTGATCTTGGCGCTCCGATAGTCGTCCCACCGCTCCTCGGCCTTGAGCCGAGCGATGAACCGGAGCGGGTTCTCCCCCTCGCGTTCGGCCTCTTCGGTCGCGATCTTCTCGAGTTCTTCATCGGAGATCTCGATCCCCTCCGCTTCCGCGATCCGCTGCAGCATCAGCTCGCGGCGGATGCGGCGGGAGACCCGGTCGCGGTAGTCGGCCCGCACCTCGTCCTCGGTCCGTTCTTTTTCCTTTAGGTACTCCTCGAATGAGAACGGGGAACGGGGACGGGCGAGGTTCTTCTTCAGCTCGTCCAGCTCTTCTTCAGCGATCTCCTCGACCAGGGCCTGGGGAAGCGGGATCTCCGTCTGCTCGATCAGCTTATCGAGGAGCTTGAGCTCGAGCTCTTGCTTGCGTTCCTGTTCCCGCGCCTGCTCCAGCCGCTCCCGGATGTAGGCCTTCAGGGCGTCGAGGCTGTCGTAGCCCGCGTCCTTGGCAAGCTCATCGTCGATCTCCGGAAGCTGAATCTCCTTCAGTCCGAGGATCTCAAGGGAGGTGTTCACGGTCTTCCCTTCCTCGACGGTGAGCGAGATCTCCACCGTCTCCCCCACCTTGTGCCCGATCAGCTGCTTCGTCACTGGGTTGTCCTCCTCGGCACGGGCGTCCCACTCCTCCTCGCCTTCCTTGAGGTGGACGATGTCCCCGGCGGAGACGGTATCCCCTTCCTTGGGGACAAGTGCCCCGAACTGGGAGCGGATCTCCTCCAGCGTCTTCTGGATGTCCTCCTCGGTCACCGGGGTCGCGGGCGGGGCAGTGATCTCAATCCCCTTGTACTCGGGGAGTTCGAACTCGGGGAGAACGGAGAATCGGGCGGTGAACACGAACGGCTTTCCCGCCTCGAGCTCGGCCTCCTCGGCCTGCGGTGGAGTGACCGGATGGAGCCCGAGCTCAGCGATCGCCCGGGGAAGGTGCCGCTCCGTCAGGTCCTTCCGCGCCTCCTCGGTGAACAGCTCCTTTCCGAGCCGCGCCTCAAGGAAGCTGCGCGGAACGCGCCCCTTGCGGAACCCGGGGATCTCCACCTCGCGGCTGTAGCGGCGGTATACATCATCTATCGCGTTGCGCACCTCCGTTGGATCGATGGTGATCTCCAGCGTCACCTCGGTCGGGGTGCGCTCCTTGATCTCATATTTCGTCCCTTGATTTGTCACGGAAATCCTCTCCCTATCGTTGGTTGCTTTGGGGATTATACGCACGGGGAAAGGATTGAACAAGGAGCAGTGCTAGAAGGTGAGGGAGGCAAGCCACCTGATTCCGAGGAGTCCCCGCCAGATCCCGCTTGTTGCATCGATCAACCGGCCGATCCCACCGAGGAGGATGATCGCAAGGAGGATCCACATCCCGTACCGCTCGAGCATCAACATCACCCGCTTCCCCTCCGGGGGGAGGAAGTAGGTGAGGACACGGGAGCCGTCGAGGGGCGGTATCGGGATCATGTTAAATACAGCAAGAATCACATTGATTATCACGAACACCCCAAGGAGATAGAAAACGGCTTGCACGAGATTGGCGGTGAATCCGGCTCCGAACAGGACGGAGTTCGGCACTCCGGTCAGGATTCCGCGTCCGATCCCGGCGGTCAAGAGAGCGAGGACGGTGTTCGTCGCCGGACCAGCGATCGCCACGTACAGCATCCCCTTGAACGGGTTGCGGAAATAGTTGGGGTTGATCGGAACCGGCTTTGCCCATCCAAACAAGAATGGGGAATGGAACGCGACCAACAGCAGCGGGACGAGGATTGTCCCGATCGGATCGATGTGAGCGAGCGGGTTCAGGGTCAGCCGGCCGTGCGCCTTGGCGGTCGGATCTCCGAGCCGGTAAGCGACATAGCCGTGCGACACCTCGTGCAGCACGATCGCGGTGAACACCGCGACAAGCGACAAGATGATATCGAGGATATATCCGAAGTCCATACCCGTAAGTTACCCATTCTTTCGCAACGGCGCAACAGTGATCGTCTCCTCGCGGTCGAGGATGACGAGCCCCGGGGGAGCCCCCTTCGGCTTGCGTACGTGCTTGACTGCAGTATAACTCACCTCGACCTTCGGCTCGTCCCGCGCCTTGGACGCCCCGGCGGCGAGGCGAGCCGCTTGTTCGATCACTTCGCGCGGGATCTCCTCCCGCCCCTGCCGGCGGACGACCACGTGCGCGCCCGGGACTCCTTTGGCGTGGAACCACAGGTCGTCCGGGCGTGCTCGTTTGAGCAGGGAATCGTTCTCCAGCGCGCTCCTCCCCACCTCCACGAGGTAGCCGTCGATCCGGTAGGTCCGGGGGGCGAGGGGAACGGCCCGGCTTGTACGCTGCTTGGACTCCGTCGGGAGGAGGGAGAGGGCCTCCGCGGACGGGATATCACCGGCGGCGAGCGCGGCGAGTCCGGTTTCCAGGATTGCGATCTCCTTTTCCAGACGACGCTTGCGTGCCTCAACACGCGGGCGGCCACGGCGCAGCCGCTTGGCCCGCTCGTACAGGGCCTGTGCGTTTTCCACCGGCCCAAGGCGCGGGTTCAGCGGGACCTCCACCGAAGCACCGCTCTCCAGATCGAGAAGCTGAGCACGGTCGATCCCGCGGGTCAGTTCGTTCAGATGGATCATGATGAGGTCGGCGTAACGGCGCAGGGTTCCCTCCTTCTCTGCATCTTCTAACCAGCGGGTGAGCTTCGCAAGGGTCCGTCTGCGCTTCGCCAGCGCCCGCTCGAGTCCGCGGCGGAGGCTTTCCTTCTCCTGATCGTAGTGTTCATCCGCGTGTTCCTCCTCGTACTCCCGGTCGAGCGCTGCGGAGAAGCTCGCAAGGACCACGCCGGATTCCACCGGAAAGAAGAACGCTGTTTCCCTGTTTGGATCGTAGCATCCGATCGGACGGGCAACGTGGGAAACGATCTCGGCGAGGCGGGACGCAACCCCCTCCGATCCGCCCGCCTGCGCGGCGATCACCTGCGCGGTCTCCTTTCCGATCCCGTCGATCCTTCTAACGAGCGCCCGCACCGGATCGTCCGCCGTCAGAAGTTCGGAAATGACCTGCGGATCAACCTTGCGCGGGTCGAGCTTCCCCTGCCGGGGGAGGGGACGGTACTCTTCCCCCGGTTGGGCGCGGGGATCGGCCCGCAGCGCCGCGACCACCCGCCCATCCCGCACCAGGATCAGATTCCCCCTCACTCCGATCAGCTCGGCTATGAGGGTGAGATCGGTCTTTTCTGCTTGACTGCGGCGGGTTATCTCGATGCGCACGACGCGCTCCCATCCTTCCTGCCTCACCGCGGTGATCCTCCCGCCGCGCAGGTGCTTGCGCAGGAGCATGGTGAACGGGGATGGGGTCTGGGGGTGGGGAAGGTCGAGCCCGGTCAGGTGGATCAGCGCCTTCCGGGGAGAGACGAGGAGGCGCAAGGCGCGCCCGGAGAAGATGTGGAGCACGAACGTCCCGGGATCGGGCGCGAATACAGTCCGAATCGAGCCGCCGATCGCGGAGCGCTCGATCTCGGTCACTGCTGCGGCGATCGCCAGGCCGTCCATGGTCCCTCCGGTTGATGCGGTAAAATGGGGTCGCTATAATCAGATTATATCGCCGGCGTAGCTCAGTGGTAGAGCAACGGTTTCGTAAACCGTCGGTCGGAGGTTCGACTCCTCTCGCCGGCTCAGCGGAGGTACACAATGGAAGTATCCAGTGTCGTTACGCATGGGTATGTAACACCGTGGTGGGTTTCGGCACTCTCCATTTTTCAGCTCCTCGTCGGTGTGGTCGTCCTTTTCCTCGTAGTTTACGCTTCGTGGAAGTTCTTCCGGTTTTTGCGCAAGTGGAATCCGTAGGGGATCGCGCCCGCCTCGTCAAATTCTAGGTAAGCTGCTCGTACATCCCGCTGTGTTTTGGTGATGAATGTCACATTCGCACGAGCCATCCGGTAGCGTTCTGGTTCTGCTTACGTGCGAGAATCTGTCCGGACGGCACGGCTGTCCGACAAAAGATGAGGGGTGAGAACTGATGAATGACACCACGACATTGATCGTGTTCGGAGTGGCGGTCGCGGTCCTGCTGATCGGCGGTCTGGCCCTGAACCAGCCTCCTCCTGCTCCGGAACCCGAACCTGCGCCCCAGGTGACGGTACCGCAGAAGACGCTCGAGATGCTCGGCCCGGTCTACTCGGAGAAGGGGGTATTCCAGGACGACGCGCTGTACATCTCGTTCAAGGCGGCGATCGACGGGGATAATAAGGTCGAGAGCAAGATCCCTGTCTGGATCCACAATGTCTCCTCCGACGCGATCGTGATCCTGTGGGACCGCTGCTCGATCACTATGCAGGATGGGAACACCGTCCCGCTCGTCCCTGAGTCGCACCTGACGGCGACCGAGGCACTCCCCGATGTGATCACCATCGCTCCGGGTGGCGATCTGTTCGAAGCGCTGATCCCGGTGACCGAGATCACGCGCACCGACGGGGGCTACACCCTGTCCACCGAGGCGATCGATCAGGGACCGTTCCTCCTCACCCTGGCGGTCGAGGCAACTGGAGATGGCTGCGCCCGCACGATCCGATACTACCCGTTTAGGCTGATCATCCGGTAGTCATCATCACCGACCGAGAGAGGAGCGCCGCACGCGGTTGTGCGGCGCTGTCGGGTACGAGAGGAGGGGCCTATCCCTCCTTTTTTCGCATCGCCTTCAGGACGCGCTCGGGGGTGAACGGCGTGTTGCGGAGCCTGACCCCGACCGCGTCGTAGATCGCGTTGGCGATCGTCGGGATCGGGGCGTTGATCGCGATCTCCCCCACCGATTTCGCCCCCATCGGCCCGGTCGGCTCGTAGGAGTCGACGAGGATCACCTCGAGCTCCGGCATGTCGAGTGCACCGAGGATCTTGTAGTCGAACAGGTTCGGGTTGCGCACCCTCCCACGCGAGCTGAACAGCATCTCCTCGGTGAGAGCGTATCCGATCCCGTTGGCGATCGCCCCCTCGACCTGCCCCTGCGCCATCTTCGGGTTGATCGGGGTCCCGCAGTCGACCGCGGCGACGTACTTCAGGACCTTGACGAGCCCGGTCTCAGTGTCGACCGCCACCTCGGCGAAGCTCGCCATGAACGGGGGAGGGGACTCCTCCGGGACGAACGAGGCAGTGGCGCCGATCTGGAACTGATCGGATTGGTACATCGCGTAGTGGCAGACCTCGGACAGACTCGCGCTCCTCCCGTCCGGGGCGACGACCCGCTCAGCGGAGAGCTCGAGGGAGTCCGGAGCGGCATCGAGGATCCGGGAAGCGACCTCGAGGATCTGCCCCTTCACCGCGTCGGCCGCCCGCTTCACCGCCATCCCGGAGACGTAGGTCGTCGACGATGCGTACGCCCCGACGTCGAACGGGGTCATGTCGGTATCGGAGGAATAGACGATGATCTTCTCCAAGGGCACGCCGAGGACCTCGGCCGCGATCTGGCCGAGGATCGTGTCCGATCCAGTACCGAGGTCGGTCGCGCCGACGAGGAGGTTGAACGATCCGTCCTCGTTCATCTTGATCGTCGCCGCCCCCATGTCGATCTGGGCGATCCCCGAGCCCTGCATGTGAACGGACATCCCGAGCCCGTGCACCCATGAGCCCTCCCTGATCCGCTTTCCGCGCCGCTCCTCCCAGCCGATCCGGGCCATCCCGACCTCGATGCATTTCTCGAGCTCGCAGCTTCTGATGATCTGCTCGACCCCTTCCCGTCCCTCGCCGAGCTTGACGAATATCGGGGAGGTCTCACCGGCCCGGATGTGGTTGCGCCGCCGCAGCTCCACCGGGTCGAGCCCGAGCTTCTCCGCGAGCTCGTCCATCGCCGTCTCGAGCGGGAAGTACCCCTGCGTCGCCCCGTAGCCGCGGTAGGCCCCGGCGACCGGCATGTTGGTGTAGACCGCCTTCCCGAAGAAGTGGACGTTCTCCGCCTTGTTGTAAAGCGGAAGGGTCTTGCTCCCGGTGTTGGAGAGGACGGTCAGCCCGTGTGAGCCGTAGGCGCCGGTGTTGGAGATCGCCTCCATCTCCATCGCGTGGAGGGTCCCGTCCGATTTCGCCCCGAGCTTGACGCGGACGCGCATCGGATGGCGAGTGCGAGCGGAGATGAACTCCTCCGGCCGCGTAAGCTCGATCAGCGCCGGCCGTTTTGTCCGCAGCGTGACAAGGGCGGCGATATCCTCGAGGAGGATCTCCTGCTTCGTCCCGAACCCCCCGCCGATCCTGGGCTTGATCACCCGGATCCGATGGAGCGGATAGTCGAGGGCATAGGCGACGATCCGCCGGACGTGGAACGGGACCTGGGTCGAGGTGCGCAGGACCAACCTCCCGTCGGAATCGAGGTAGGAGAGGACGACGTGCGGCTCGATCGGGGTGTGCTGGGCGTACTGAAGCTCGCAGGTCGTCTCCACGATCACGTCCGATTCGGCGAATCCCCTCTCCACGTCCCCGACGTCGATATCGACATCGGCAACGATATTGCGCTTCGGATCGTATATCCCGGCGGAATCGTCCTCGTCGTGGATCACCGGTGCGCCCGGGGCGAGGGCGTCGTCGATCGAGAGGACGGCGGGGAGCTCCTCGTATTCGACCTCGATCGCCTTTATCGCTTCCTCTGCGATCTCCCTCGTCTCCGCCGCCACGGCAGCGACCCGGTCCCCGACGAACCTCACCTTGGTGTCGAACATCCGCGTGTCGTACGGGGACGGCTCGGGATACCCCTGGCCAGCGGTGGTGAACCGCCGCGCCGGGGTGTTCGCGTGGGTGAGAACGAGCGCCACGCCCGGGATCGCCTCCGCCTTGGAGGTGTCGATTCGCTTTATCCGCGCGTGGGCGTACGGACTCCTCAGGATCTTGACGTACAGGGTGTCGGGAAGGTCGATGTCAGCGACGAACTTCGGCCGGCCGGTGACAAGCGGGATCCCGTCCACCTTCCGCTCGTCGTGACGGACCACACTGAACGCGCGTCTCTTCTCCACTGCTTTCACCGGGCTAGACATCTTTCCCCTCCATCCTGCGTACGGCGAGCTCTATCGCCTCGACCTGTTTGACGTAGCCGGTGCACCGGCACAGGTTCCCGGAGATCGCCTCCCTTATCTCCTCCTCGCTCGGGTGCGGGTTCCGATTGAGCAGGTCGGTCGCCGCAATCAGCATCCCGGGGGTGCAGTAGCCGCACTGGACCGCGCCCGCATCGAGGAACGCCTCCTGCAGGACGGAGAGCCTCCCGTCCGCCTCCAGCCCCTCAACCGTGGTCACCGTGCGGCCGTCGGCCTTAGCGGCGAGGACGAGGCAGGAGTTGACCGCGCGGCCGTCGAGCAGGACGGCGCACGCCCCGCAATCACCGGTCTCGCATCCCTTCTTCACCCCCTTGTACCCCTCCCGCCGGAGGAGCTCGAGCAGGGTATCGCCCGGTTCGATCTCAAACCCACGCCGGACTCCGTTCAAGATCATCTCAACCCTCATCCTGATCCCTCCAATCTCTCCTTTACCTGGGAGAGGAGCCGCCGTATCCCGGTTGCGACCAGCTCACGGCGGTAGTCGGCGCTCGCCCGCATGTCATCGCGCACGTCGACCTCCCCTTGCGCCGCGGCCACCGCGGCATCGATCGTGGCAGGGGAAAGGGGGTTACCCACCAGGGCCTCCCCGGCCGCAGTGGCGATGGCCGCCCGCGCCGGGGTCCCCCCGACCGCGATCCGCGCCTCTGCACACACGCCCTCCTCGATCCTGACGAATGCAGCGCAGTTCAGAATGGCGATATCGAACGCAGTCCGGCTGAACTTCCAGAACGCCGCCGCGCTCTCTCCTGGGAATGCGGGAAGCTCGACCTGGGTGAGGATCATCTTCTGGCGGTGCACGTTTCTCGCGTAGAAGTCGGAAAGCGGTATCTCGTGCTCCTCTCCGTCGAAGTAACGGACCCGCGCCCCGAGGGCGAGGAACAGCGTGATGACATCCGACCACGGATGGGCGATCACCAGGCTTCCCCCTATTGTCCCCAGGTTGCGCTGGAGCGGAGAAGCGACGGTGTGCAGGGCATCCGCCACGACTCCCCCGAGGTAGTCTTTCACAATTGAAGATTCGAGGACCTCGGTCAAGGTGGTCGTCGCTCCGATTGTGATCCCATCGGATCCCTGCTCGATCCCGGACAAGGGAAGGGAGGTGATGTCGATCAGGGCTGTCGCTTCATTGGGAAACAGGATGACATCTATCCCCCCGGCGATGATACGGGCTTGGTTCTCTGTAAGGGCTGAAAACGCCTCGGCAAGAGTGCGAGGTCGAATAAACCGAGTTACCTTCGTCAGTGCCACGGTCCCTCCTTTGAGGAACAGTTTACCAAGGGAACAGGCGGCGGACAAGAAAAAACCGGCGCGGCCGGGCCGCGCCGGGTGTTCGGTTAATCCTTCTTCTCTTCGCGGTCCAGGTACTGGAGGATCGCATCGACGACAAGATAATTGATCGAGCGGTCGCGCTTCTCGCTCAGGCGGATCAGCCGCTCAACCGGCTTCTTTTCCATCTTGGACTGTGGAATGTAGATGGAAAGCTTGTCAAGAATTTGCTTCTTAGGCATTTGATTCACCTCCTCATTAACGGACTTATCATTCTCTCATTTGTTTCTCACTGAATTCATCCACGGTTATAGGATACACATCAAACGGGAAATTTCTATGCCGGAAGCAAGAAAATTATATGGATACAAAATGAAAAAAACAACCCCAATGCCCGTTTTGATGCGGCTCAGCTCGGCGGGTGAGATTACTGTATAATGTGATGGAAGGAGGTAGCTATGGCGAACATAGTGAGGCTGGTGCTGGCGGTGCTGTTGTTGCTCGGGATCGGGGGGGGCATCTTCGGATGCGCTCTGTTCTCGGGTGGGACGCAAGCGGTGATCGAGATCACTCCGGTATCCGGAGTGGTTCCGCTCACCATCCACTACTCCGGGAGCGGCTCGACCGGGCCGAGCGGCATCACGACCTATCACTGGACGTTTGGAACCGGGGACGAGTCGTACACCGAGTCCGGTTACTACACCTACGAGCACGCTGGTGTGTTCACCGTTACCCTCACCGTCCGCGCCGGAGACGGATCGACGGCGACGAAGAGCGTGACGGTGGAAGTGGCCCCGGCGGTCTGGATCACCGATACCAATCTCGACACCGTCTACCGGTTGAGCATGGATGGGGATGTCCTCGATTCGTTCCATCTTCCGGTCGGGCAGCCGCAGGGGGTGACGATCGCAGAGGCAGACGGGGCGACGTGGTTGTTCATCGCCTGCAAGAACAACGGGAACCAGCGGATCGTCCGGGTTGATCCCGTCACCGGGAACGTAACCGGAAACTACCCTGCTCCCGCCCAGTCACCCCGCAACCTGACGTACGCTGCGGACGAGCCGAAGCGGATCTGGCACGTGGACGGACTGAGCCGGAAGCTGTACGGGATGAACCGGACCAACCTTCAAGTCTTAGGCTCCTTCGGCCAGAACTATTTCAAGAGTACCTCCCCCCAGGTAGGGAACGTTCAGTTCCTGTGGACCCCTGCCGGACTCGACTGGACCCCAAAGAACAACGCCTCCGGCTACCTGTGGTATCTGGAGGGGGAGACGCGCCTTTTGTACAAGATCAGGATCATCCCGAGGTACGACATCATGTCCGGGACGCAGCTTGAGATAGTGGGGGATCCGGTCGCGCTCGACCCCTACTTGTTCCCAACGGCAGGGATCGACTTCTACGCCGGATACCTGTGGGTAGTGGACATCGCTCACCACGCGATCGTCCAGGTCGACGCGGATACCGGAGAACCGACCGGGACGAAGATCACCGGTTTCCCCGGCGCTTTACCCGGGGGAATCGAGATCCAGCAATAATCCTCATTGTGATCCCGGCTGGGATGTGCCCCGCAGCTTACTGCGGGGCGCGTCACTCTCTTTTCCCCGCTATCAACGCGCGCACGATCTCCCGCGCGCGTGCCACCGCATCCTCCGGGGACATCCGGCGGGAAAGGGCATTCTCCACCATCAGCTGGAACTGTTCCGAGACCCGGGCGTACTCGGGGATATCGAGCCGGGGCTGAGCGTGAGGGAGGAGCTCGGCCACCCGCCGGGAGAACCAGCCGACCGCAGGATCCAATTTCCGCACCACCGAGAGGAGGGTGGGGCTGCGGCCGGTCTTGGTGCAGAACTCGCGCATCAGAGGGGGGCTGACCACCTGTTTCAAAACCGCGAGCGCGGCGAGCGGGGCCCGCGACTGGCGGAAGATGACGTACACCATCCCTCCGGCGACGGTGGCGGTCCTCCCGCCCGGGCCGGCTGGGACCGGGATGCAGCCGACCCGGGTGCGGAACTCCTCCTCATCCCATCCCGATACCTCCTGGAGCAACGGCTTTTCGTAGCTTCCTCCCACCGCCAGCACCGCCTCTCCCGCGGCGAACATCCGCGCCGCTCGGTCCCACGGGTACTCGACCACATCCGGTGGGACGACGCGATAGCGATGGACCAGGTCGACGAGGAACGACACGGCCCGGACCGCTCCCTCCCCGAGCCCGACGCGCCCGTCCCGGACTAGCCATCCTCCGGCCGACCACAGGAACGGGAGGAGCTGATAGGTGGTGGTCTCCCCGGCTGCTCTTCCCCCAGCGAAGACGAGTGGAAACTTATAGTCGCGCTTGAACCGGGAGCATACCCTGACCAGCTCATCCCACGTCGTCGGCGGAGCGAGCTCAGCAGCGGCGAACAGGTCCTTCCGATACCAGATCACCGACACGTTCGCCTCGGGCTGGGCTCCGTACAGGTAACGGGAGCGTGGGTTGACCAGGGCCGGGAACAAGTCAGCCTTGAACCGCTGCGCCCACTCCGGATCGAGCCGGTCGAGCGGGGTGAGGAACTGCAGGTCGGCGAACTCCGGGACCCACGGCCAGTCGATCAAGGCGAGATCGGGAGCCCGTCCCCGTCCGACGGCGGAGAGGATGTTGGCGTGCAGGTGCGGCCGCCCGAGGACCTCTACGTCCAGCTTGATCCTCGTCCCGCCCGCGGCGGAGGCGAGGTTGGCCGCCCGACGGAGGGAGGGGACCCAGTGCACCTCAGGGAGCAGTACCCGCACCGTGACCGCTGCCTCCTCCTGACTGGAGACAAACGTCCCGCTCCCCTGCTGGCGGTACAGGTACCCCTCCTGGGTCAGTTCGGCGAGGGCCTGGCGTACCGAGGTGCGGGAGATGGAGAACCGCTCGCACAACTCGTACTCCGTCGGGATCCGCTCCCCGGGCTTGAACTCCCCCTGCTCGATCTTCTCTCGGATGATCTCCTTCAGCTGGCGGTAGATCGGGGTCGAGGACCCCTTGATGATCGTGTGCCGCTCGTCCGCACACATTCCGGACATCACTCCCTTCGCCGCATCACTTTACCGAACCTGTACCGAAATTTCATTGCTCACCCGATGCGTCGTGCGTTCAACAGCTTATGGCGGCGCTGGAGGGCGATCAGCCAGGAGATGGTCGACTCCGCCCCCTGGTTCATGTTCACCCCGGCGGAGTGGAGCCCGTCCCGGCACCCTCCGGTGTGGAGGTCGACCAGGGCCTGATGGACGTCGTTCTGCCCGAGGAACCAGTTGAAGCAGAGCTCGATGTCCCGCCGCCAATCGGTGTCCTGCGTGATCCGATAGGCGTCGTAACACGCATCGATCAGGGCCGCCGCCTCGATCGGCTGCTGGTCGAACCTCGCCCGCTCTCCTCCCTTGCGGAACCAGCCGTTGTTCCCGATCACTGACAGGTGCCCCTCCCGCTCGTTCGTCTGCACGCGCATCAGCCACCGCAGGGCACGCAGCCCCATTTCCTCCCACTCCTCTCGCTCCAGTGACCGGCCGGCGACAATGAGAGCATGGGGAAGGCGAGCGTTCCCGTAGGTGACAACCTCCTCGTTCCACGGCCAGTCGTCGGTCGCGTTTGCGACGAACGTCCGCCACAATCGATCCCCAAGCTCCTCCAGGATCCGCTGCGCTTCCCTGTCCCCTCCGAACCGTTTGAGGTACGAGACGAGGCCGAGGATCGAGTACGCCCACGCACGGGGGGAGGTGAATTCCGTGCATGCGGGGAGGGCGAGCTGGAACAGTTGGGTGGTGAACCCGAGGATCTCCTTGCTCGGGGCAACAGCGATCGCTTCTCCCAGCCCCCACAGGGTCCTCCCGTGTGAGTCCTCCGAGCCGACCGCATCGGTGAACCGGCGGTCGAACGACATGAAGTTCCGTACCCGCCCGGTTTTGCGGTCAAGCGCGTAGTGGACGAACGACAGGTAGCGAGCGATGAGGGGGAGCACCGTTTCGTCCTTGAACAGCTCCCAATTGCGGACCGTCACCACCACCGCGCGCGCGTTATCATCGGTAGTGTAGCCATAGACCCGGTTGGGGATGGTGAAGATCGAATGCTGATAGATCCCGGTGTCGTCGGTCAGGGAGCGGAGGTGATCGAGCCTGACCTCGGGGAGGGAATGCCATTCCTTGTGTTGCTTGCGCAGCCGCCACCCGACCGTCGACTTCCGTCGCTCCTGCAGCGCCTGGTCGAACAGAGTGACATAGGCGCTCGCCACCTGCGGCCAGATCATCCGTCGTCCGAACTCGTACGCCCGTTTCCGCATCGCGTCCCGCGCCGCCCGGTCGCGCAACAGCCGGCGCAGGGCATCGGCCATTGCGTTGGGATCCTGGAACGGAACGAGGATCCCGCGCCCGTCGGCCAGGAGCTCCTCCGCGTACCAGTACGGGGTCGAGACGATCGCCTTTCCGCACGCAAGAGCGTAGGTCAGGGTCCCAGAGGTGATCTGCTCTTTGGACTTGTACGGAGTGAGGTAGATATCAGCGGCGACGAGGAACTGAATCAGCTGGCGCAGGTTGACAAACCGATCGTGGAAGATGACATGCCCCCCCAACCCCTTTTGCTCCACCAGCCGCTCGAGTGACAGGCGGTACTCCTCCCCGAATCGCCGCTTCACCTCGGGGTGAGTCGCCCCAAGGACGATGTACAGGAGATTGGGAAACTCGTCCACCAGCTGTCCCACCGCCTCGATCGCCGTCTCGATCCCCTTGTTCGGGCTGAGGAGTCCGAACGTGAGGATCACCTCCCTCCCCGCCGCCTGGAACTGGTCCTTGGTGTAGGCCGGATCGAGGAACGGAACGTCCGGGGCCCCGTGGTGGATGAGGGTGATCTTCTTCCGCGGGACTCCGTAGATGTCGACAAGCATCTCGATCGCCCGCTTCGCCATGACGACGACGAACGTGGATAAGTCGCACACCGCGCTCAGGGTCTCCCGCTGCCCTGGGGTGGGGGACTGGAGGACGGTGTGCAGGGTGGTGACCACCGGCCGGGTCAGGTTGTCGAGGAGGTGAAGGACGTAGTCCCCGTCCTCACCCCCGAAGATCCCGTACTCGTGCTGAAGGCAGACGACCTCGGTGTCGGACAGGTTGATGAAATCGGCTGCCTTCTTGTAGTCATCCCGCCGCTGGGTCTGGATCTCAAACTGGACCTCAGGCCCGTAGTTGTACGCCCCGAGCCGGTGGCTCAACGCGACGATCCTCACCGCCTCGCTCTCCCCGAGCGGTTCCCCGATAAACTGAGAGATCGCCTCGGCAAGGGATTGGGTGAACGTTCCGATCCCGCACTTCCGCGGGGGATAGGTGCTGATAAACGAGGCCTGCACCGGCCGTATCGCGTGGTTTTTCTTGATCATTTTATTCCTCCCAGGATCTTTTCGTACACCTCGAGGTAGCGCTCCACCATCCGCGCTTGGGTGAAGCGAGCCTCCACCCATGCACGGCAGTCCCGCCGCGCGAGTTCTTCCACCTCCGCGACCCGCGCCGCCGCGGCCTCCCAATCGGGGACGAGGAACCCAGTCACCCCATCCGCGATCAACTCGGGCATCGATCCCCGCCGGATCGCGATCACCGGAGTGCCGCATGCCATCGCCTCCACCACCGACAGCCCGAACGGCTCATCAAAGTTGATCAGGTGGAGCAACGCGCGGGCTCGCATCAGGAGATCGTACTTCTCCGGCGGCCCGACCGGCCCGATGTATCGCACCTGCTTCCCGTCGACGTGCGGGGCCACCATTCTCCGGAAGTACTCCTCGTCCTGCACGATCCCGGCGATGATCAACGGAAGGCCGGTCCGGCGAGCGACCTGGATCGCTTCGTATGTCCCCTTGTCGGGGTGGATCCTCCCGAGGAAGAGGAGGTAGTCCCCGTGCGCGGCGGAGAACGGGTAGTCGGCGATCGGGATCCCGTGATAGACGGTGGCGATATAGTCGAGTTCGGGGGCACGATCGGCATTGCTGATCGAGACGTAGTATGTCCTCTGATTGTACTTGCGGTACACGGGCAGGATCCTCGGGGAGGAGAACCCGTGGATCGTGGTGAGGACCGGGGTGGAGACGAGCCCGGAGTAAGTGAGGGGGAGGAAGTCGAAGTGGTTGTGGATCAGGTCGAACTCGTCAGCGTGTTCGAACACCTCCGCGATGTGTAGGCACTCCCATACCTTGGGGTCGAGTGATCGATCCTCGGAGTAGGGGCGAGGGCAGACCCAGCGCAGCTTGGCTGCGGTCACGGAGTCACCGGTGGCAAACAGGGTCACGTCGACCCCGTGAGAAACGAGGCCCTCCGTGATCAGGCTTGTCACCCATTCCCACGGTCCATAGTGGCGGGGTGGGGTGCGCCAGGATATCGGCGCTAACATCGCGATCTTCATCCGTTCACCCCCTTTATACAGTATACCCCGAGCGGCAGTCCGATTAAACTGCGGTTGCGGACGGTCTCATCCCTCGTTACCATCGCTCGCGATGGAGGTGAATCGTGGATCGCTCGATATTCAAGGCGTACGACATCCGGGGGACGTACCCGGACCAATTGGACGAAGAGGCAGCGTATCGGATCGGTCTCGCGTTCGCGACAAGCGGATTGATCTCCGGAGATCCGGTTGTGGTGGGCCGCGATATGCGGAAAAGCTCCGATGCGCTCTTCTCCGCGCTCGCCCGCGGCCTGACCGATGGGGGGAAGAACGTGGTCGACATCGGCCGGGTCACCACTCCGATGCTCTATTTCGGGGTGAACGTGCTGAACGGGGCCGGCGGGGTGATGATCACCGCCTCGCACAACCCGGCCCGCTACAACGGGTTCAAGCTCGTGCGCGAGCAGGGGATCCCGATCAGTGCGACGACGGGCCTCGCCGAGATCGAAAACCGGGCGCTGGAAGGCGCGGCACCGACGGGGAAGAAGGGATCCGTCCGCCAGGAGAGCGTGGAAGATCGATACGTGGAGTTCTTCCGCCAGCGCTTCTCCATCTCCCGCGACCGCAAGACGATCATCGACACCGGGAACGGGATGGTGGGAGCGATCCTCCCCCGGGTGTTGGCGACACAGGACATCCCGTACAACGGCCTGTTCTTCACCCCGGACGGTGATTTTCCCAATCACGAGGCCAACCCGCTCAAGGAGGAGAACCTGGAAGACCTGCGTCGGGAGGTGCAGGCGAACCCGGGGTCGGTGGGGGCGGCGTTCGACGGGGATGGCGATCGGGTCGCGTTCATCGACGAAGACGGGAATCTGGTGCGCGGCGATCTTTTGACCGCGCTCATCGCCTCCCACCTCCTGGACGAGCGCGGACCGGGAACGATCATCTACGACCTGCGCTCCAGCCGGGTCGTCCCGGAGATAATCGAAGCGCACGGTGGACGACCGATAAAGACGCGCGTCGGGCACTCGTTCATCAAGGCGTTGATGCGCAAGGAGAAGGCGCTGTTCGCCGGCGAGCTCTCGTTCCACTTCTACTTCTCCGATTTCTTCTACTGCGAGAGCGGAATCCTCGCCATGTTGACGGTGCTGAAGCTCCTCGCCGACACCGGTAAAGAGCTCAAGGCGCTGGTCGCTCCCCTGCGCAAGTACGCGCACTCCGGCGAGATCAACTTCCGGGTGCGAGATCAGCAGGCGGCGATGGACGCCGTCGCCGCGCGGTTCTCCGACGGCGAGATCAGCCGCCTCGACGGACTGTCCGTCGATTATCCCGATTGGTGGTTCAACCTGCGGCCGTCGAACACCGAGCCGCTCCTGCGGCTGAACGCAGAGGCGAATTCACCGGAGCTACTCGCCGAGAAGCTGAACGAGATCGAAGCGGTGCTGGCCGAATTCACCGCTTAGGGAGGCAACGACATGGAATTCGCAGTGATCATGGCAGGTGGACGGGGTGAGCGGTTGTGGCCGTTGAGCACCCCGGAGCAGCCCAAGCAGTTCCTGCGGCTGTTCGGGGAGGAGACGATGCTGCAGGCAACGGTGAACCGCATCCTCCCCCTGATCCCGTGGGAGAACATCTATGTAGTCACGAGTGAGCGGCACGGTTCATTGGTCCACGAGCAGCTTCCCTCCCTACCACCGGAGAACATCATCACCGAGCCGATCGGACGGAGCACCGCCCCGTGCATCGGGCTCGCCGCGACGCTGATCTCCCACCGCGACCCGCACGGCACGATGGTCGTCCTGCCCGCCGATCACGTGATCCGCGCTGAGGACCGGTTCCGCAAGCTGATCAAGACCGGATTGGGCATCGCAAGCGACGGGGAGCATCTCATCACCCTGGGGATCACCCCGCGGCATCCGGCCACCGGCTACGGCTACATCCAGGGCGGGGAGGTGGTCATCGAAACCGAGGGGATAAGGGTGCTCCGGGTGGAGCGGTTCACGGAGAAGCCGGACTACGAGACCGCGGTCGAGTTCCTCAACCAGGGCGGCTACTTCTGGAACAGCGGCATGTTTATATGGCGCGTGGACACCATCCTGGAGGAGATCAGGGAGCACCTCCCGGACCTCCACGCCGGGCTGAGGAAGATAATGGACTACATCGGCCGTCCCGACCATCGCACCGTCCTGGCGGACGTCTACGCGGCGCAGGAGTCGATCTCCATCGACAACGGCGTGATGGAGAAGAGCACCCGCGCGCTCGTCATTCCCACGGGAGAGATCGGCTGGAGCGACGTCGGTGACTGGGCAGCGTGGGCGGAGCTATTCCCCCGCGATGAGGCGGGGAACGTAATTCAGGCGCAGCACGTCGGGATCGATACGCAGGACAGCGTGATCCTGTCCCGTAGCACCCGAACCGACGGGCGGGTGATCGCCACGCTCGGGGTGTCCGATCTCGTCATCATCGAGACTGACGATGCCGTTCTGGTGATGGATAAAAACCGCGCGCAAGAGGTGAAGCGGCTGCTGAAGCTCACTCGACCGTGACCGTCTTCGCCAGGTTGCGCGGTTGATCGACGTCGGTGCCGCGGCGGACGGCGATGTGGTAGGCGAGGAGCTGGAGCGGAACGGTATAGACCGCCGGGAGTTCCAACCTGCCGGATGCCGGGATCGGAAGGACATGATCGGCGATTCCGGTTAAAACTGGGTCATCGGGGCGGTCGGTCAGGGCGATCACGATCCCGTTACGCGCCTTAACCTCCTCGATGTTGGAGAGGACCTTTTCATAGGCGAAGCTCCCCGTCACCAAGACCACTACCGGCATCCGTTCGTCGATCAGCGCGATCGGTCCGTGCTTCATCTCCCCGGCCGGGTAGCCCTCGGCGTGGATGTAGGAGATCTCCTTGAGCTTGAGCGCTCCCTCAAGGGCGATCGGGTACAGCGGGCCGCGCCCGAGGAACAGGAAGTCGCGTGCGGTGTAAAACCGTTCCGCCAACTCGGCCACTGCCGGCTCGAGGGAGAGGGCAGCGGCAATCCGACTCGGGAGCGCGGTTAACGAGTCAATCAGGGGTTGTTCCTTCTCCGGGTCGAGGCGTCCGCGGGCCGCGGCGAGGCGGAGCCCGAGGAGGGAGAGGAGCGCGAGCTGGGCGGTGAACGTCTTGGTGGCAGCGACTCCGATCTCGATCCCGGCACGGGTGTAGGCAACTCCGTCGGCCTCCCGTTCAATCGCCGATCCAACGGTGTTCAACACCCCGATCACCCTCGCCCCGCCTTCCTTCGCCCTGCGTACCGCCATCAGGGTATCGACCGTCTCGCCGGACTGGGAGACGGCGACAACGAGGGTGCGGGGGCCGACCGGCACGGCACGGTAGCGGAACTCGGAGGCGATCAGGGAATGAACCGGCACCCCGAGCAACTCCTCCCACTGGTACTCGGCGACGAGCCCGGCGTGGTAGGCGGTCCCGCAGGCGACCAGGTAGACACGCTCGAAGTCGGTCGGAAGCGCGGGAAGCTCGGGGAACGCGATCCGTCCCGCGGCGAGCTTCTCCCGCACCGTCTCTCCCACCGCGCGCGGTTGCTCGTGGATCTCCTTCAGCATGAAGTGCTTGTATCCGCCCTTCTGAATCGAAAACGGATCGCTCGTCACCGCTCGCAGCCGCGGCGCGACCTCCGTCCCATCTGGAGAGAAGACGCGCAATCCGTCCCTCCGCACCTCAGCTATCTCCCCGTCCTCGAGGAAGGCCACCTCATTTGCCTCTCCCAGGATCGCCGGGATGTCGGAGGAGACGAAGTTTCCCTCATCGCCCTTCCCGATGATGAGCGGGCTTCCCATCCGGGCGACGATGATCCGGTCCGGGTCGTCCTCGGACAGGACGGCAAGCGCGAACGCCCCTTCGAGCTCGCGAACCGCGGCCTGCACCGCGGCGAGGATGTCGCCCTCATCGTGCTCCTCGATCAGGTGGGCGAGGACCTCGGTATCGGTCTGGGAGCGAAACGAATGACCGGCGGCGATCAGCCGGTCGCGCAACGGGCGGAAGTTCTCGATGATCCCGTTGTGCACGACCGCGATCTTCCCACGGCAATCGAGGTGCGGGTGCGCGTTCTCCTCAGTTGGAGGGCCGTGCGTCGCCCAACGGGTATGACCGATCCCAACCCGGGCGGATATCCCCTGCGGTAGAACCTCCCCGCTGAGTTCATCCACCTTTCCGGCACGCCGGAACACAGTCATCCGCCCCCCGACAATGAGGGCGACCCCGGCCGAGTCATAGCCGCGGTACTCCAGGCGCTTGAGCCCGGAAAACAGCAGCTCTACGGCGTTTTTCCTTCCTACATATCCGATTATTCCGCACATAGCCCTATTGTCTTACGCCGTCCGGGCTGCTATAATGAAGCGCCAACGGTCAGCTTAAGACCAAAGGAGAATAACGATGCGAGAGGCGGAAATCAAGGCGCTTTTAATCGATCCGTTTAACAACGCTCCGGTGGTCCTGCTCAAGGACCTCCATTCCAGCAAGGCGATGCCGATCTGGATCGGAGAGTCGGAGGCGATGTCGATCGCCCTCGGCCTGCAACAGGGGAGCTTCCCCCGTCCCCTTTCTCACGACCTGATGAAGGAGTTGGTTGAGGCCCTGCAGGGACGGGTGGAGAAGATAGTGATCAGCAACCTGGAGGAGGGGACGTACTACGCCACCATCTCGCTGCGCCGCGCCGACGGCGAACTGGTGGAAGTGGATGCCCGCCCATCCGATTCCCTTGCCCTCGCCTTGAGGGTGGGAAGCCCTATCTACATCGCCGATGATGTATTCGAGGCGTCCGCGATCGAATCTCCGTTCGCCGAGGAGGATGCATTTCAGGATTTCGTCGACTATCAGATGAACCTCTCGCAGTTCAAGAAGTTCATCGGTTAGCCGTGTATCACCTCGACTCCGCGCGGTAGGGCGAGGATCTCCTCCGGGGTGAGGCCCTGGTTCAGGTTGAGTCGCTCCACTTCGATGCTCGTCTTCCGTTGCCCGTCGGCGAACGTCACTACCTTGCGCACAAGGAAGGTCTCGGGATCGATCCATACCATTCGTACGAGTTCCCCTGTCCTTGCGTCGCTTGCCTCGAGGATAAATCCGCCTTGAATCGAGCTGAGCCCTCGTTCATCCACCAAGGCGAAACTCTTGTTGACGAGTCCAGCGGCGCCACCTCCAGTGAAAACGGAGTACGGGGCGCGCTCCACCCTACCCGAGATCGTCTCCGCCAGTTCGAGCGGGGAGCGGAACAGTCCGGCGTCGAAACCGACCCCGCCGCGCACCACCTTGAGTCGGATCTTCCCCGCCTTCCAATCGGAGTCGAGTCCCTGCAAGGTGAGGGTAGCGAGTCCGAGTGCGGAGAGGGGGAACCCAGCCCAGCGTTTCACCACGATCAGCTCCTCCCTCGGAATGTAGTGAGAGATAAGATCGCGGCTGACGGTGAATAACTCATCCCGTACTGTATCCGGACTGAGATAGCGAACGGAGAGGGCCTCTTCGGTTCCGGACACGAACCGAACGAGCATCCGGGTCGGAGTAGGCACTCCCTCCTCTGTCACCGAGACCACCGCTTCCAGATCCTTTACCCGGGTAAACGCTGTCTGCACCCGCCAGATCAGACCGTCCGGGTGCATTGGGTCATGCTCGTTCATCATGTACTGATCGATGGCAACGACCCCAACGATCAGGCTGACAAAGATACCGATTCCCAGAAGGATTAGGTTTTGACTGTTCATCGAGTATGATTATAATTGCATAAAGATGGGCATGCAATCGGGCGCAATCGGAACGAAAGAGAAGGAAGGAGGACAAAGATGGGTGGGCTGCTGAGCGGACTGCGGAAGGTGCAGGATGCGGACGTCGCGGGAAAGACGGTGCTCGTTCGAGTCGATTACAACGTGCCGTTGAGTGAGGGGAAGGTGGCAGACGACGCGCGGATTGCGGCGTCCCTCCCTACGCTCCGTTTCCTCCTCGAGAAGGGGACGAAGATTGTTTTGATGAGCCACCTCGGCCGGCCTGAGGGGAAGGTCGTCCCTGAGCTCCGGCTCGATCCAGTGGCGGACAGGCTCGCGGAGCTGATCGACCGGCCGGTACGGAAGCTCGATGATTGCATCGGGGAGGAGGTCGAAGCTGCGATTTCCGGGGGCGGCATCGGGGATATATTCCTCCTGGAGAACCTCCGTTTCCATCCGGAAGAGACGACGAACGAGCCGGGGTTCGCCCGGAGCCTCGCCGCGCTCGGCGAACTCTACGTGAACGACGCGTTTGCCACCCTGCACCGGGCACACGCCTCCACTGTCGGCGTCGCCGATCGGCTCCCGGCCTACGCTGGACTCCTCGTGCAGCGGGAGATCGAGGCGTTATCAAAATTGACGGATAACCCAGCGCGGCCGTATCTGGCGATCATCGGGGGGAAGAAGGCGCGCAGCAAGCTGGGTGCACTGCGCGATCTGCTGGACAAGGTCGATGAGATCCTGATCGGGGGAGGAGTGGCGTTCACCTTCCTCCGTGCTGCCGGAGCCGAGGTTGGGAATTCGATCGTGGATGACGATCTGCTCGATGACATCAAGGAGTTGATCCGTGCCGCGTATGACTCCGGAGTGAAGATCCTCCTCCCGCGTGACGTCGTGATCGGGCGAGAATTGAGCCCCACCGCTGAGACGGCGACGGCGCGAGCGGACAAGATTCCGGAGGGGTGGATGGGACTCGACATCGGTCCGGAGACGATCGAACTCTTCCGCACGGAAATCGGGAAGGCGAAAACGATCGTGTGGGCCGGTCCGATGGGGGCGTTCGAGTTTCCCCCGTTCGCCGCTGGGACGCGGGCGATCGGGGAGGCGCTCGCCGCGGCGGATGCGTTCACCGTAGTCGGAGGAGGAGAGACCGGAGAGGCGGTGAAGAAGCTCGGGGTGGCGGACGGGATCTCTTACATATCCACCGGTGGTGGAGCCTGCCTCGCCATCCTGCGGGGGAAGAGACTCCCCGCCCTGGAGGCACTGCGGGAGTGAGTTGCCGATCTCCGGGCTCACTGCTATAATGATGGATGTTGCGGGCATAGCTCAGGGGTAGAGCATCAGCTTCCCAAGCTGAGGGTCGCGGGTTCGAATCCCGTTGCCCGCTCAAGCAGGTCAGGACCCCCGGAAGAAGAGGAAGGAGGGGGATGGACCAACTTCTGAGGATCTCGCACGCAATCACCCTAAGCAGCCTTGAGGCCCGCGTCAAGGGGTGTACCAAATGCCCGTTGAGCGCGTCGCGGACCAACGTCGTGTTCGGAGAAGGGAACCCGCATGCGGCGGTGATGTTAGTCGGTGAGGGACCGGGAGAGGTCGAGGATCAAACCGGCCGTCCGTTCGTCGGGCCCGCCGGCCAGAAGCTGACGGAGGTGCTCGCCTCGGTTGGAATCAGTCGGGATGAGGTTTACATCACAAACGTGGTTAAATGTCGCCCGCCGGGGAACCGCGTCCCCACAAAGAAAGAGATGGAGGCATGCTGGCCGTACCTCGAGGCGCAGATCGCGCTGATCAAACCGGGGTTGATCGTAACGCTGGGGAATACTCCTACACAATGGTTTGTGCCAACCGCGGGCGGGATAACCAAGGTACGAGGGACGTTCCTCCCGTGGCGCGGTGGGATTCAGATCTTCCCCATGTTCCATCCGAGCTACCTGTTGCGCAATCCGTCGCGGGCAAAGGGGAGTCCCAAGTACCTGACGTGGCTCGATATAAAGCAGGTGAAGAACTGGATCGATGAACACGCAAGGACCGAAGACGCTTGAAGAGCAGAAGTCGTTTGTGGAGGATGCTCTAACCCGAGCGGAGGAGCACCGCAAGAGGAAGGAATTCAAGGAGGGGATCTCCCTCCTGGTGGAGGCGCTCCGCTACGGAATCCAGAAGGAGACGATCTACTTCCGCCTCGGGAACATCTACATCGACGCCGGTGATCTATCGCGGGCAGAGTATGCGTACAAGCGAGCCCTCGAGGTCGATCCTCATCATGTAAACGCGATGCACAACCTGGCAGTGGTGTACAAACGCCAGGGGAAGATCTCCCTGTTCGTGAAGACGTACAAGAAGGCGCAGCGCATGGAGCTTCGCCGTCCCCGGAACGTCCCCCTCACTCCGGAGGACAAAACGCGGTTGCGTCGCCTCGGGCTGCGCTGGATGGCCGCTATCTTCACCGGTTTCATCGTCCTCGGGGCGATCCTCTACCTCATCCTGCGCTGAACCCCTTCCGGTTTGATGTTGCTGTCTCAATCGAGTATAGTCTTACGTCGTTTACCACCTAAACTTGAAGGGATGCCTGTGACGAGAAAGAGGATTTACACTATAGCTCATGAACTCGGGATCACCAGCAAGGAGCTCATCCAGAAGCTGGAGGAGATGGGAATGCCCGGGCTCAAGGCGGCAAACACGGTCGACGAAGAAGAATACGCGTTGATCGTCAACCTGTACAAGGAAGAAACCGCTCCGCCCAAGAAGGAAGAAAAGCCGCAACAGGAAGCAAAGGCAAAGGAAGAAGAAGCGGCACCAACAGCAGAAAAACCACAGAAAAGAGGAGTTCCACGCCCTCCGATCGTTTCCGTCCTCGGGCACATCGACCACGGAAAGACGACCCTCCTCGACGCGATCCGGCACTCCCGCGTGGCGGCGAAGGAAGCCGGTGGAATCACGCAGAAGATTGGGGCGTATCAGGCGGAGATCAACGGGCAGAAGATCACGTTCATCGACACCCCGGGGCACAAGGCGTTCACCGGGATGCGGGCCCGGGGGGCGCAGGCGACCGATATCGCCGTCCTCGTCGTCGCCGCTGATGACGGGGTGATGGCCCAGACGGTAGAGGCAATCGACCACATCCGCGCCGCTGGGATCCCGATGATCGTGGCGATCAACAAGATCGACAAGCCGAACGCGGACGTGACCAAGGTGATGAACGACCTGGCCAAGCAGGGACTTACCCCGGAGGATTGGGGCGGAGACACGATCACTGTTCCCATCTCTGCCCTCAAGGGGGAGGGCATCGACGATCTGCTGGAGATGATCCTCCTCGTCGCTGAGATGGAGGACATCCGTGCCGAACCGAATGGTCCGCTCGAGGCGATCATCATCGAGAGCCACCTCTCCAAGGGGCGGGGACCGGTGGCAACGGCGGTGATCCGCAATGGAACGCTGCGCGAGCGAGACTGCATCGTCGCCGGGACCACCTACGGTCGGGTGAAGGCGTTGATCGACGAGACCGGAAAGCGCGTGCGGGAGGCGGGGCCGGGGAAAGCAGTGGAGATCCTCGGGCTAGAGGAGGTCCCTCCGGTTGGTACAAAGGTCGAGGTGGAGAAGAACCTGAACGCGGCGAAGCGGCTCGCCGCGGCCCGGCAGACGGCGGCGGCCCGGCCGCGCCGATCGCGGGCGACAATGTCGGTGGAAGACCTGTTCCGCGAGGCAGCGGAGGAGGATAAACTGCAGCTCATCGTCAAGGCCGCGTCCACCGGAGCGTTGGAAGCAGTCCGGCGTGAAATCGAGGGGATGTCCGGGGACGAGGTGAAGGTGGAGTTCATCCACACCGGGGTAGGGACGATCTCGGAGAGCGATGTCCTCCTTGCGGCGAGCGTGACCGGGAACTGTCTGATCATCGGGTTCGGGGTGAAGCCCGATCCGAAGGCCGTCCGGTTGGCGGAGCAGGAGGGGGTAAGCATCCTCACCTACGACATCATCTACGACCTGCTCGATGAGATTGAACGGGCGATCAAACGGATACTCGGTCCGGAATACAAGGAGGTTCGGCTCGGCGAGGCCGAGGTGCGCGATGTGTTCAAGGTTCCGGCCGGGATCGTCGCCGGTTGCTATGTAACCGACGGGAAGATCGTTCGCAACGGGAAGGTGCGGGTGATGCGAAACGGTGCTGAGGTCCATACCGGGGAGATCGCATCGTTGCGGCGGTTCAACGACGACGTACGCGAGGTGCAAGCGGGTCGCGAGTGCGGGATCCGGATCAAGGACTTCGAAGACGTGCGCATCGGCGACCGGCTCGTCGTCTTCACGGTGGAAGAGGTACAGTCCTGAACAACAATGAAGGTTGGGGTCCTTACCCTGGTCCTCCGGCTCCCGGATGCCGGATCGCTCAAGGAGAAGAGGTCGATTCTGCATGGGTTGATCGCCGCGGTATCTCGCCGGGGGCCGGCGTTCGCCGCGGCTGAGGTAGGAGACCTCGACGCCCACGACCGGGCGACGATCCGGATCGCCCATCTGTCGAACGATCCCCGCTACACCGACGCTGCCCTGCGCCGGCTGCAGGCGAAACTCGAGGACGGACGGGGATACCTAGTGGAAGAAGCGAGATTGGAGATCCTATGAACGACGGACGGGCACATGCGCGGTTGTGCGCTGAGATCAAGCGCGAGGTCTCCCAGATCGTCGAATTCGAAGCGCGCGATCCCATCCTTCGCGACGCCATTCCGACCGTGATGGCGGTAAAACTCTCGGTCGACGCCCGCTACGCCAAGGTGTACGTTGCCCTTGCTCAAGGGACGCGGGAGGAGAAGCTTGAGGTAATGGCTGCGTTCCGCCGCGATCGCGGTTTCTTCCGCACTGAGCTCGCCCGCCGCCTCTCCCTCCGTTACACCCCGCAGCTGGAGTTCATCCTCGATGAGACCGTCGAACGGGCGATTCGGTTCGAGCAGATCCTCTCCCGCGAAGACGATGAACTCGGCCTGGTTTAAGCGCATCATCCGCGCATCACTGCTCGATCCGTATCTGATCGGGACTTCATTCGCCTTCTCTGCAGTCTTGTTCTTCGTCAACCAGCAGGCCAACCTGTACGACATCCAAAACCCGAACTGGGTGATCACGATGGGAGTCCTTATCCTTGCCTCTCCGATCGCCCACTCTCTGTTCCTCGTCCGCGCCCGCGCCGTCCTTGGGCACGGGACCGGATCGCTTCGGGACGGGATCGAGGCGAGCGCGACGTTCTATCCCCGCCTCGTCCTGGGGGAGATCGGGGTGAGCCTCGCCGCCGCCGCCGGATTGTTCCTCCTCATCCTCCCCGGGGTGTACATCGGGATCCGATTGAGCCTGTACAAGCAGGCCGTCTTGTTCGATGGGAAGACCGTGCGGGAGGCACTGCAGGAGAGCATGGTCCGCACCGCGTCTTGGCCGGTGATCGGGTGGATCCTGCTCGTCTTATCCGTCATCTACGGGATGGAGATCCTGATCGGATATCTGGTGTACCTGGCCGGGGCGTCTTTCCCCACCGGCGTGGGAATCGCCATCGCGATCGTCATCTCCGCCGCCGGCTTTTCGCTGCTGAACGCGTTCCTCACCGCGGTCTACCTCGAGCGGGGGGAGGGATGAGGATCCACGTCGGCACGGAGAACCCACTCAAGACCGATGCAGTCGCCGCTGCGTTCCGTGCAGCATTTCCGGATTCCCGGATCGAAGTCTCCTCGATCCGGGTTCACTCCGGGGTGCCGCCGCAGCCGTTCGGAGAGGAGGTGACTGACGGAGCGATCGCCCGCGCGAAGGGCGCGCGCGGTGACGCGGACTTCGGGGTGGGGATCGAAGCAGGGCTCGTCAGGCTGCCGCGGCTGGATGATTACCTGAACCTGCAGGTGTGCGCGATCATCGATCGGGACGGAAGGATGACGGTGGGGACCGGACCCGGGTTCGTTCTCCCCCCTTCGCTCATCTCCGCCCTCCAGGCCGGTTCCACCCTGAATCGAGAGATGAGCCGCATCTCAGGGATCCCCGAGATCAAAGCGAAGAGCGGTGCCGTCGGCTACCTCTCCGCCGGGGTGATCGACCGGTTCGAGATCACCTACACAGCGGTACTGATGGCTCTGATTCCCCGGATCCGGCCCGAACTCTACCGGTAGGTGTTGTCAACCACGCGGGTGCGTGTTACTATAAAGGGCGTACGGGACGTGGCGCAGCCTGGTAGCGTGCTTGCATGGGGCGCAAGAGGTCCCCGGTTCAAATCCGGGCGTCCCGACCAGTGTAACTAGGCCGGTCGACACCGGCGGTTTATCTTTCTCCGAGTGTGAACGAGTCGATCGGGCGTCCCTCCGGGGAAAGATGGACCTTTCCGTCGTATACGCTTCCCACCGGGATGACCTCCACCCGCATGATCCCGCCGGCGGCCGTCACCCGAATGTAGTGCAGCATCCCGTAGCGGCGAAAGACCGTACCGCTTGCGGTCGTTTCCGGGACAGCATCCAGCGGTGCCCCTCCTCCCCCGGTTACGAGGTAGTGGATCCCATCCACGTAGAGGTGCTCATAGGCGTGCACCTGGCCGCTCATGACGAGCCGTACCCCATACTCGTGGAACAGCGGGACCCATGCGTCCCGCAATGCGGTATCCGCCCCTCCGGTCAGGCTCGAACTGTAGATCGGCCGATACGTGAAGACGACAATGAATTTGGCGTTCGAACCCGCAAGGTCGGCCCTGAGCCATTTCGTCTCCGCCTGCAGGGTGTCCCCGGTGGCGGTGGCGTCAAGTCCGATGAGGTGCACGTCTCCGTAGTCGAACGACCACCACTCCTCGTTCTTCTCCCCGCCTCCGGCCGGAAGGGGAAAAACGTCGTAATAAAGCGGATCTTCACCGACGCGGTCGTCCGGGACGACGAGGTAGGGATGATCACGTACGAGCCCGTCCGCGGCCCAGAACAGATTTTGGAACCGGACTGTACTCGGTTCTTCCACGATCTCCCCCACGTTCACCACGAACGCGGCGTCCGGTTCATTCCGATTCATCACCGATGCGACGAACTTGTGTCGATCGGGAAGGGTGGAGGTCCCGCCGTAGACCAGGAACGAGAAGTGGGAGAGGTCAGGCCCGGCGGTGGTGAACCTCCCGATCGGACTCTCGTATACCGCATCTCCCTCGTAGATCACGAGCTGGTAGCGGTAGGCGGTGGCGGGTGCGAGGTCGCCGAGGCGTATCTCGGCGATCCCGGAATGGGGCGCGAACGACAGGGTATCCTCCCAGCCGCCCGTCGCTTCGTAGTGAGCAGCGGTGGAGTAGCGCACGTCAGCCCCGACCGGGCGTGACGTATTCCACGACATCGCCACGAAGTCGTCTCCGATCGCCCCGAGGACAGGTCCCCACAGAAGCGGGCTTTCTTGCTGCCCGAGCGCACTCCATCCGCCAGTCAAAACGACCGCCACGAGAGCTACCGCGACCGCTGCGAATCTGTTCATCGTCCTTCCTCCCTGTGAAGCCACTCCATTCTCTCACAACGGTGGTTCGGCCGTCAACTTCCCACCGGAGCGGAAGCGGTCTGGGGCGCAGAGATGGTGATGGAGTCGAATGGCTCGGGCGGAAGCGGGGTAACGGCCTCATTCTCCACCTTTCCCACTGGGACCATCGCGATCTCCGCCTGATCCCCGGTGATCGTGACGCGAACGTAGTGAAGAAGCTCAGCGCGCTTCACTGAGCCTGAGATGGGGGTATCCACAAACCCGTTCAGCGGTGCCCCGCCGCCCCCGGTGACGATGTAGTTTACCCCGTCTTCAACCAATCGCTCGTAGTTATGACAGTGCCCGCAGAAGACCGCTGTCACCCCATATTCCTTGAATATCGGGTGCCAGAGCTGCCGCAGTCCGGTGTTCCCCGGCGAGTATTCCCGGTCAGATGTGAAGAGAGGATGGTGGAAGAAGACGAAAATGAACCGCTCCCCCCGTTTCCGAGCCGCGCTGAGGTCCGCCTTCAGCCAAGCGATCTGATCGCGGTTTAGCTTAAACCCATGAGGAAGAGTAAGCACGTTCGTATCGAGTCCGACGAGATGCACAGTCCCATAGTCGATGCTCCACCATTCCTTATTCCCTCTTCCTCCCCCGGGCGGAAGGGAGAAACCCTCGTAATACTGCGGCGAATTTTGCTCGTGATTGCCGAGGACGGTAAGGAAGGGGGCGTCATCGGCCAACGAGGATATCGCACGGAAGAACCGATCATCCCATAGCGCCTCTACGCCACCTGATTCCACCAGATCGCCGGTATGCACCACGAAGCGGGGATGGTCGTGTGCCATCGCTTGGATCACCATCCTGTGTCGATCGGAATAGGTGCGGGTGTCTCCATAGACGTCGAAAACGAACCGATCCAGATCTGAAGAGGCCGTCCAAAATTCCCCCACCTCGCTCTTCCTCGAACTGAGCCCGGCCTTTATCTCCACCTGGTAGGCATACTCTGTGTCCGGTGCAAGCCCGGTTAACGGGACATGATAGACATAGTTGTCCGTGGCGGAATCAGCGGTGACGGAGACTGTTGCAGTGAACTTTCCTGTTTTCTCGTACTCCTTTTGCGGGCCGAAGCGGACAACCGCCGGAAACGGACGATCCAGTTTCCAGCTCACCATCATCGTAGTCGTTGGGTCAGCCCCGAACCCTAGATACGGACTGCGTACGAACGCAGGAGGCGCAGGCTGATGCAATCCGATCCCAATGAGAAGCAGGATAATAATCGCACTCAGGGCTATCCAATCCTTCCAGGTATGCACCCTGCGTCCCTCCTTATTGGTAGAACACCCAGCGCTTGCTCAGCCGCATTTGGATTAAAGTGATGATGAAGATGATGACGAACAGGATGTTGGCCACCGCCGCCCCTCTTCCGAGGTGCCACTGTCCCCATGCCGTGTTGTAGAAGTAGATCATCACCGTCATCGCGGAGTGCAGCGGTCCTCCTCCCGGGCCGGACCACAGGATGTATATTTCTTGGAATACCTTAAACGCCCCAATGATTGAGATGATGAACACGAAGAACGTGGTCGGGGAGAGGAGCGGGAGCGTGATATAACGGAACTTTTTCCATCCCGTTGCTCCATCGACCTCTGCCGCCTCGTAATACATTTTATCGATATTTTGCAGCCCGGCGAGGAATATCACAACATCAAACCCAAGGAAACGCCATATTCCCATGAGGATCACCGCCGGCATGGCGAACTGGGGTGTATTGAGCCAATCGATCAGCTGGATGTGAAATAAGGTGTGGAGAAAATAGTTGAGGAGTCCGTAATCGCGGTCGTATATCCACAAAAACACCATCGACGCTGCCACCGTATTCGTCACGTACGGGAGGAAGAACGCGGTGCGGAAGAAAGAGCGCCCCTTGATCTTGGAGTTGAGGAGCACAGCGATGAACATCGCCAGCGTCATCGTGGGGATGACGTTTCCAAGTGCATAATAGACCGTGTGCCACAACGAAAGCCAAAAGAGATCATCATGGAATATTTTTATGTAATTCTCCCAGCCAACGAAGACCGAGTTGCGGAATTTCCAATGGTAGAAGCTGATCCAGAAGGCTTTAATAAAAGGATAGAAAGTAAAAGTTCCCAATATAACCAATGCGGGCAACAAATAAAGGTATGCCTGCGCTGTATCGCGCCAGAACTTAGGACTGCGATACCGTTCCAGATTCCTTACGGATAAAGGTCTTTTCTTCATGTGATATAAGCGTGCGGGGGAGGGGGATATCCCTCCCCCGCGTGTTACGCCTATTCTCCTAAGTACTCGGTATCGATTTCCTGCGCCGCAGCGTCCAGGGCTTCCTTGGGGGTCGCCTTGCCGAGCATTACCTGCTCGAAGGCGGTCGCGATCGATTGCCGGATGTTGTACATGTTCGGATGATGCGGGTAGACGAACCCGGCGAGGGCCATCTGACCGCTTGCCTCCGCCTCCGGATGCTGAGTGATGAACTCCTTCCACTCATCGGAAGCGACCACGGACTTGCGAATCGGCAGGTAGCCGGTCTCCTCAGCCCACTGAAGCGTCGCCTCCTTGGAGATCAGGAATTTCGCGAACTCAATGGCGGCATCCCGCTGTGCTTGAGTTGTGCCCAGCTGGAACACGCCGATGTTCGTCCCCTGAATTATGCCGTCCCCGTTCTTCGGGCCAGCCGGAAGGGCCGCGGTCATCCAACCGTGTTTCCCTTCACTTGCCTTGGCCACGTACGGAGTCCCAGCAGATGAACCGATGTACATCGCCACCTTACCATTCCCGAACGGACCGGAGAGGTAACTCGTCTGATACAGGCTATACTGTTTCAGGTTGAGGAGGTACTCCATCGCCTGAATCCCCTCCGGGGAGTTGATCAGGCACTTGGTCATGTCGTCGTTCAGGATCTTCCCACCGGCCTGGTGGAAGAAGTTGATGAAGAACTCGGTGTACGGTCGGATCCCAAACCCGTACTGATCGGGAGTGCCATCGCCGTCACTGTCCACGGTGAGATCCTTCGCCGTCTGCAGGAGCTCATCCCAGGTCTTGGGCGGGTTCTTGACAAGGTCGGTGTTGTAGAACAGGACCATCGCCGACTTGTTGAACGGGAGGGTCATTAGGACTTTCTCTCCGTTCACTACATAGGTATTCGAATCAATAAACGATTGTGGAATATCGTCGATTACGTCCTGTGAAATCGATGGTCCAAGCGGGACGAGAGCGTCCGCCTCGATGAACTTCATCGTCCAATCCTCGTACATCTGCGCCATCACCGGCGGGGTGCCAGCAGCCACCGCGGACAACAGCTTCTGGCTTAGATCTCCATAGTGTCCCTGATAGACTAGCGTAACTTTGATATCAGGATGTGCCTGCATGAACTCATCGGCAAGCGCCTGCAGGGTCGGCTGATGCCCGCTCGACATCGCATGCCAGAACGTTATTTCAACTTGATCCGCTGCTCCGGTCACCACCGCTCCGAACACCAGCAGTGAGAGGATCGCTACGAACATTAGACTCTTCCTAAGCATGAAAATCACCTCCGTAAGATCTTTGCCTCACTTCTTGGTCGCCTTTTGCATTCTGTATTTTTTTAGTATCACCTCCCTGTTTATCGAATTATTTCAAGCCGCTCCTGGCTATCCCCTGGATGAACTGCTTCTGGGCTACGAAGAACAGGATCAGTATCGGAAGCATCGCCATGAACGAGGCGCTCATCAGAAGTTCGTAATCTGTGCCCACGTCCGAGCGGAAGAAGGACAATCCCACTGGGACAGTGCGCATGTTCGGATTGTTCGTCATGATCAACACCCACAGGAATGCATTCCAACTTCCGATGAACTTGAACAGGGCTACACTGGTAATCCCAGGACGGGAAAGAGGGACCATAATCCTCCACAGAAACCGCAGTCTCCCGCACCCGTCGATCCGTGCCGCGTCCCACAAGTCATCCGGAATGGTCATAAAGAACTGGCGCAGGAGGAATATCCCAAACACCGAGGTGATCCACGGGATGATGAGCGCGTAGTAGGTATCGATCCAATGCAGGCGCGTCATCAGGATGAAGTTGGGGACGAGGAGCATCTCCCCTGGGATCATCATTGTCCCTAAAAATGCGAGGAATAACGGTTTTTTGCCGAAGAAATCCATCTTGGCGAACGCGTAGGCAGCGAAGATCGTGGTGACCACCTCGCTCACGGTGGTTGCGATCGCGATGAAAAAGCTGTTGAGGAAGTAACGACCGAACGGTGCCGCGTTCCACGCCTTGACGAAGTTGCTCCATTCAAAGTGAGAGGGGATCCATTTGGGAGGCATTATCAAAACTTCGTTCGCCGGCTTAACCGCGGTGGAGATCATCCACAGGAAGGGGAGGATCATCACCGTTGCCCCGAGCAGCAACAGGAAATACGTCGTAAATAGATAGACGCGCCGTTGGATCACGTAAGAGTATCCCTGCATCATCCCACGTGCCTTCAATCTCCCCTCCTTGACCTAGTATACTCCGCTTACCCCTGAGGGGGCAAATATCACGTAGGGAGGGACAATGGTAGGACGGTTGGAAGTGATCACCGGGTGCATGTTCTCCGGGAAGACGGAGGAGCTGATCCGCCGCCTTGAGCGGGTGCGGATCGCCCGCGGGAAGATCTTGTTGTTCAAGCCAACGATCGACAATCGCTACAGCGATACGGCGGTGGTGACCCACTACGGCCGTGAGTTTCCCGCCCACCTTCTCCCCCCGGGCGAGGAGACGCTGGAAACGCTGCTCGAAATAGCGGGCGAGGAAGCGCTTGCGGAAAGCACGGTGATCGCGTTCGACGAGGGGAACTTCTTCTCGGACCGGTTTCCGGGGCTGTGCGAGGAACTGGTCGAGATGGGGAAGCGGGTGATCGTCGCCGGACTCGATCTCACGTTTGCCGGGGAGCCGTTCGGCCCGATGCCGACATTGATGGCCCTCGCTGATCAGGTGGACAAGCTGCACGCGGTGTGCGTTAAGTGCGGGGCGCCGGCGACCCGTTCCCAGCGCTTGATCGATGGAAGGCCCGCCCCTCCGGACGATGCGGTGATCAAGATCGGTGGGCAGGAGGTGTATGAAGCAAGATGCCGGAACTGCTACGAAAAAGGCGATTTCAGTAAGACAACTTGACAGGATTGGAAGATGTTGATAGGATTGAGATATGACCTCCGGTAGCTCTGGCCACGGAACGAACTCGAACAGGGGTGCCACGCCTACCGCTGAATACGCGATCGAGCTGCGCGGAATCGTAAAGCGGTTTCCCGGGGTGGTGGCAAACGATGGGGTCGATCTCAAGGTCCGCCGTGGGGAGATCCACTGCCTGCTCGGGGAGAACGGGGCGGGGAAGACGACCCTGATGCGCATCTTGTACGGTCTTTACCGCCCGGACGCCGGAGAGATTCTGCTGAACGGAACCCCGATCATGTTCCACTCCCCGCGGGATGCCCTTGCCCATCGGATCGGGATGGTGCACCAGCACTTCCGGTTGGTTCCCACCCTCACGGTGGAGGAGAACGTCCTCCTTGGCCTCAACGAGGGGACCGGACCGTTCCTCAACCTGCGCAAGGTCCGGGCGAAGATCAAGAAGATCTCGGAGGACTACGGCCTCCCGGTCGACACCCGCGCCCGCGTCTGGCAGCTTTCAGTCGGGCAACAGCAGCGGGTGGAGATCATCAAGGCACTGTATCGCGACGCTGACGTCCTGATCATGGACGAGCCGACGAGCGTCCTTACCCCACAGGAGGTCGACCAGCTCTTCTCCACCCTGCGCCACCTCGTCGACGCCGGGCTGACCGTCATCTTCATCACCCACAAGCTCGACGAGGTGATGGAGATCAGCGACCGCGTCACCGTGCTCCGCAAAGGAAAAGCGGTGGCCGCAGTGGATACAGCGGATACGAACAAAGCTGAGCTCGCGCGGTTGATGGTCGGACGCGAGGTTGTCTTCCGGTTGGAGAAGAAACCCCTCCACCGCGGGGAGCTGCTCCTCGAGGTGAGGGATATACACGCCCTCAATGATCGGGGATTACCCGCCCTGCGTGGTGTCTCGTTCGAACTGTACGCTGGTGAGATCCTCGGGGTCGCCGGGGTATCGGGAAACGGGCAGCGGGAGCTGGCCGAGGTGCTGACCGGGTTACGCCGGGTGACCCGCGGGCGGATCGTTCTGAACGGAAAGCCGATGACCAATCGCTCGGCGCGCGAGATCGCCGACATGCAGGTCGCCCATATCCCCACCGAGCGAAAGCGGATGGGAACGGTGCCCAACATGAGCATCAAGGAGAATTTGATCCTGAAGTCGTACCGTCATCCGCCGTTTGCCCGCGGGCTGTTCGTCGATTACCAGAAGGCGAAGGAGAACGCGCGGCGCCTGATGCAGGAGTACAAGATCATCGCTCCGAATGAGGAGACGGCGGTAAAGCTCCTCTCCGGGGGGAACATCCAGCGGGTGGTGTTGGCGCGCGAGCTCTCGGGCAAACCACGCCTGATCATCGCTGCCCACCCGACCTACGGCCTCGACGTCGGAGCCACGGAGCAGGTGCGCGAGATCCTCCTCGAGCAGCGGGATACCGGTGCCGGAGTACTCCTCATCTCGGAGGACCTAGAGGAAGTGATGACCCTGTCCGACCGGATCATGGTGATGTTCTCCGGAGAGGTGATGGGGATCATCGATGCCGCGGAGGCGAAGATCGAGGAGATCGGGCTGATGATGGCCGGGGAAAAGAGAGAAGGGGTACAGAGTGGTACAAGCGCCAAAGTGGCTTAGCATCGAGCGAAGGCCGATTCCGTCCGGCAGGACGATCTTCACGGTCTCGATCCTGGCGATCGTCGCCGCGTTGATCGTGATGGCGATCTTCTTCGCCGCCTACGGCGTCTCCCCGATCCGGGCGTACGGCGCGATCCTGCGGGGGGCACTTGGAAACTGGAGTGGATTCTCCGAGACGTTGCGAAGGATGATCCCGCTCCTCCTCTGTGGGGTGGGGTTGACCGTCACCCTCCGCGCCCTGTTCTGGAACATCGGAGCGGACGGGCAACTCCTGTTCGGGGCGATCGCCGCCACCTGGGTCGCCCTGTTCTCCGGGTTGCACGGTCCGCTCGTCATCCCGGTGATGTTCGCTGCTGGATTCCTCGCCGGCGCCCTCTGGGGATTGATCCCCGCCGTGCTCAAAGTAAAGCTGGGGATCAACGACGTCATCACGACACTGATGATGAACTACATCGCAATCTACATCGTCCTCTACCTGATCCACGGCCCGTGGAAGGGACCGAGCGTGCGCGGGTATCCGCTGACCGACATCTTCCCCCCGGCGGCACAGCTTCCCACGATCGGGAACACCCATGTCCATTGGCCCACCCTCCTCATCGGGCTCGTCGCGGCCGTGGTGGCGTACATCATGCTCAATCGGATGAAGAGTGGGTTTGAGATTCGAGTAGTCGGAGAGAATCCGCACGCGGCTCGCTACGCCGGGATGAGCGAGCTGAAGACGGTGGTCATCGCGATGCTCATCTCCGGGGGGTTGGCCGGGATCGCCGGGGTGGGGGAGGTCGCGGGCGTCCAGCTCCGCCTGCTCAATCCGGCGCAAGTTTCCATGGGATACGGTTACACCGCGATCATCGTCGCCTGGCTCGCCCGCAAGAATCCACTCGCGGTGATCGTCACCTCGTTCTTCTTCGGAGTGTTGATGGCCGGTGGGGATGTGATTAAGGTGAACTTAGGGCTTCCGTTCCAGTTGATCAACGTGTTCAACGGGGTGATCATGTTCTTCCTGATCGGAAGCGAGATATTCATGCACTACAAGATTTCACTGCGGAGGCGGTAATGGGCTGGGAGAGCTGGCTTATCTCGACGTTGGCACGGGCGCTGGCGTATGGGACCCCGCTCCTTCTGGGAACATTGGGGGAGATCTACGCCGAACGAGCGGGGGTGCTCAATCTGGGGATCGAAGGAATGATGATCATGGGCGCGTATTCCGCGTTCGTGGTCGCGTACAAGACCGGGCATCCGTGGCTTGGGGTCCTGGTCGGCGCCGTGGTCGGGGGGGCATTCTCCCTGATCCATGCGTTCGCCAGCATCACGTTGAAGGCGAATCAAGTCGTATCCGGGCTCGCCCTCACCATGCTCGGGCTCGGGCTATCCGGGGTGCTCGGACGGAGCTGGGTCGGTCACCCGTTGTTCACGCCTCTTCGCCGGATCACCGTTCCCGGTCTGTCCGCGATCCCGATCATCGGGCCCGGACTGTTCACCCGCCAGAACCTGCTCGTCTACATCACCATGCTGCTGGTTCCGATCCTATGGTACATCTTGTTTCACACCCGGATCGGAGTGACGATCAGGGCGGTGGGGGAGGATCCGGCTACCGCCGACTCGCTCGGGGTGAACGTCGCCCGGGTGCGGTATCTATGCGTGATATTCGGTGGGATCTTCGCCGGGCTCGCTGGTGCCTACCTGTCGGTGGGATACCGCCCGTCCTGGACCGAGGGGATGACCGGTGGGATGGGGTGGATCGTGATCGCTCTCACCATCTTCGCGTTCTGGAACCCGATCTACGGGCTCCTCGGCTCCTACTTCTTCGCTGCTCTATATCACCTCTCCTACCGAATGCAGGCCTGGGTGTCGCCCGAGCTGCTGAAGGCGATGCCGTACGCGTTCGCCATCATCATCCTCATCTTCGTGTCACGGGGGACATTGCAGAAGCGGATGGGAGCACCCGCTGCCCTCGCGATCCCGTACACACGTGGTGAGGAGTAGCGAAGGGAGGTGAGAGGAAGACGGAAACACAAGCTGAGGAGGAGAGCGAATCAAAAAGAGAAAAAAGGAGGGATATAATGCACAGAAAGATCGTTCTTGCAGCAGTGATGGCGATGGTGCTCATCGGAGGGCTCGTCGCAATCGCGGCAGCTGACCCGTATGTACCCGGAACCCCGATCAAGGCGGGTTTCATCTACATCGGACCAGTCGGCGACTACGGATGGAGCCATGCCCACGACGTGGCACGGCAGATCTTGGTTAAGGAATTCCCGTGGCTGAGCACGGTCTACGTGGAGAGCGTCGGCACGGGAGATGTCGTCTCCACGATCGACAAGCTGGTGAACGACGAGCACTGCAACGTCATCTTCACCACCAGCTTCGACTTCATGGACCCGACGCTCGCCGCGGCGAAGAAGTACCCCGACGTGATCTTTGCCCACTGCTCCGGGTTCAAGCGCGCCCCCAACATGGCGACCTACATGGCGGATTTCTACCAGGTCTACTACCTGAACGGGCTTGCCGCCGGAGCTCTCACCAAGACGGGGAAGGTCGGATATGTAGGCGCCGTTCCTATTCCGGAGGTCAAGCGACACATCAACGCATTCACCATCGGAGTGCGCGAGGTCAACCCCGAGGCGAAGGTGGACGTGCGCTGGATCAACGAATGGCTGAACCCAGCGGCAGCAGCGGAGGCGACTGAGGCCCTGATCGCCGATGGGTGCGACGTGTTCGCGTTCACCGAGGACACTCCGACAGTGGTCCAGAAGGCAGCGGAGAGCGGATTTACGAGCTTCGCCCACTACTCCCCGATGTACAAGTTCGCCCCCGATTACGTGGTCTCGGGTGAGCTCGTCCATTGGGAGAAGATCTATGCCGATTTCCTGCAGAAGATCTACGATGGGGTGTACACTGCCAAGAACCTCCAGAACGTCGACTACTGGTGGCTCCTCGGGCAGGGTGCGGTCGAGATGGGGGCCAAACCCGGAATGGCGATCAACCCCGCCTACGTCGACAAGCTGAAGGCGGTCGTGATCGATCATCCGACGTTCGGCAAGATCAGCGTCTACGACCTGATCCAAACCCGGCTGAACCAGATGGGTGATCCGGGAGTCACCTTCGACCCGTTCCAGGGCCCGATCAAGGATCGAAAGGGCAACCTCGAAGTGCCGAAGGGGATGTGGATGTCGGTCGACTCCCTGATCTCCCTCGAATGGGCAGTCGACGGCGTCATCGGCCCGTGGCCGGGTGAGCCGTAGACCGCGTATCACGGAACAAAAAATATCGGGCGGCCGCACGGCCGCCCGTTTTTTTCGTTATTGCCGCAGTTGGTCGTTACCAGCTAGCAGTCAACAAAGTAGCGGAAGTTCACCAGCGATGAGATCGAGCATCGTAATCAGGAGCGTTAAGATCAAGAGCTGTTATTCCGTACAACGGGACAAACTGCACGCTTATGCCTTTGACGGTCATTTCTTGGGGTAGGCCTGCATGAAGAACGTATCCTTTTAGGGGGTGGTACTTCTCGATGAAGCTTATAAATGACTTTCCAACGGCCTTTGCCACTCCTGACTTCACCTCAAGCGGGATCACGTGATCGCGAGTTGGGACGATGAAGTCCACCTCCCCCTTGGATTTGGTGCGCCAGAAGTTCAGGGGAATCTCCTTTTTCATCAGTTCTGTAGCTATGACGTTCTCAATGAGATGCCCGATGTCGGTTCTACGGCTCCATCCTCTAAAGTCCTGACTGAGATAGTTTCGCAATCCTGTATCAACGAAGTATACCTTTGGATTTTTCGTGATCTCCAACCGTTTGTTAGTGAAGAAGGGGCGTGCGAGTTTAAGTATGTACGTCTCCTCTAGTATTGACAGATATTCTTTTAAAGTAGCATACCTAAGGCCGGACACCTGGGAGAGTTCGGAGTACCGAATCAAACCACCAATCTGAAGTGCTAACGCTTTAACCAACTTCTGAAGGCCGGACTCCGATGCCAGCCGAAAGAAACCGCGGACGTCCTTGAGGAGATATGTGACAAAAATGTTCTTCAGAACCTCCGCTTTCTCCTCTGCATCCCGCGCGACTACTACTCTGGGGTATCCGCCCCAGATAGAAAACTCTTCAAAGTAAGAAAGCACTTGCCGGTGGAGTGAGGCGGAGATTGGGATGCCGCGCGGGATTCGCTCGTTCAGGATGGAGAGTAGCCCTGGTGATTTATACGCCAAAAACTCCGCAAACGAGAGAGGAAAGAGCTCGAAAACAAAGATCCTTCCCACCAGATACGCGGCGCTCACGGTTAAATCCAAACTGGATGAACCCGAGATGATGAACTTCGTATCGGAATGGTCATGAAGGTATTTCAAGAGCTTGCCACCGTGCTCGGCGTGCTGGAATTCATCGATGAACAGGTACCGTTTCCCCTTCACGTAGAGTTGCGCAAACGCCTTGATGTCCTCCTCGAACAAGGCAACCAGTTCCGGGTCCTCAAAATCCAAAAAGGCTTTGGGTCCTGGAAGACCTTCGTACAGGCGGTTCATCAAGGTTGTTTTACCAACCTGACGGGCACCGACAATCACTATCACCTCGGGAGCAGAAAGGAACTTTCTAAGTTTGCCTTCTAAAATTCTTGGTATGTAAATTTTATCCCTGCTATTTTTCTCCATGGCGCAATTTTAGCAGGGATAATATGAGGATGCAAGTTCGCTCCGGGAGCCTCGTCCATACGGGGAGGAAAGCGGGAATTTGGGGAAGGCGATCGGATCAGGGTTTGTTCGGGTGGGGTGGAATCTGTGGCAGCCGGCAATCGAGGAACGCCCAGATAATGTGGCGGCGCAGCTTGTCTGCGACGAAAAAACGGCGGGTACCGGGGACGTAGGGGCGGGTTTGAAACCCGCTCCCTACAAAAGGTCGGATTATTCCGTAACGTCGCAGCTTGTCTGCGACGTTCCAATAGCGGTTCCGATAATGGCGGGGACAAGCCCCGCCACTACGAAAAATGGCGTCCCTTTCAGGGTTTGGT
>JAGGSO010000009.1 GCA_021159055.1 Candidatus Bipolaricaulota bacterium
AGCGGCATAAAGTCCTGATCTACACACCATTTTCTCGTTGACTTGACAAACGGCGTCGCCCCGGTCAAAATATGAATGAATATTCATTCAGCAACCCGGAGGCGCGTATGCGACAGGAAGCAAGCAAGGCGGAGCTGATTCGTCAAGCGGCGGTGCGGGTTTTCTCGCGCAAGGGGTTCTACAAGGCCCGAGCGGAGGAGATCGCGCAGGAGGCAGGGGTCGCCGTGGGGACGATCTACAACTACTTCGCCAATAAGGAGGAGATCCTCCTCTCAATATTTCAAACCGAGTTTGAAGAGCGGATAAAACTCTTCCGTGAGCTCTTGGAAAGAAACCTCTCGCTCCCTGAGATAATTCAGCGCATCCTGGAGGCACACTTTGCCCTCCTCAAGCAGAGGGGGGGGCTTGCTCGGGTTCTGGTGCGCGAGCGGTTCAATCCAGGCCCCGGGTTCGAGGAACAGTCGATCGAGCTCTACCGGGAGATGACCGGACAACTTGAGAAAATCATCTCTATCGGGATAAAGCAGGGAGTGGTCCGTCCGTGTCACCCACGGATCGTAGCCAACGCCCTGATCGGGGTGGTGGAGTCGATCAGCGTCTGTGCGATGACCTCTCCGGAAGAGGAGATAGACGGGCTGTTGCAGGAAGCACCGCATGAGCTTGCGGAGCTAATATGGAACGGACTCAAGAAAGGAGGAAACGATGACAAGTAAGAAAGTGATGGTACTCGTTACGGTAGGACTATTGCTGTTCGTAGGGATTGCCGCGGCGGGGCAGCAGGCCCCGGAGCCGCAGGGGGAGAAGGTGCGCCTCCTCCTCGTCGACGAGACGAAGACCTTCTCCTCGACGATGCGGGTGGGAATCCTCGCCGGGATCCTGAAGAAGAACCCTCTCTTCGCGGTGGACGTGAAGATGGTAGAGGTGGAGTCAAGCTACGTCGATCCCCTTGCGGGGAGCGAACCGGAAGCGCAGACCTACGATATCATCCTGATCGTCCCGCGCGGGATCGACAATGGATCGGTTCACCAAATCTGGATCGTCACCCGCGGGTTCAATGAACTTTCCCCTCCAGTAACCGGGGCGATCGAAGCACTCGAGGGAATCGTCGGAAAGATGTTCGCAAAAGTGGCGGTCCCGACCGATGTGAACGATGACCTTTTCCCTGGATTCTTATCGGCTCTCTACGTTAATGAAGGTTGGCTATAATGAAGAAGCTTGTCACCTGGATCGTCGATCATCCGTGGGTGGTGATCGGGGCGGTAGTGCTGATCACGATCGGGGCTCTGGTCGCCATCCCACACATCAGCACACAGACGAATTTTGAGGACTACCTGTCGAAGGACGACCCGGCGGTGGCGGCGATGGACCGCGCCGAGGACCGCTACGGGAAGCAGACCTTCTTCATGGTGAGCGTCGTCGCCCCGGACACGATCTTCAAGACCGAGACGCTGGAGAAGATCGTGGCCATGCGGAAGGAGTTCGAGGATATTCCCGGGGTGAAAGAGGCCAAGGGGCCGATCAACTCCCAGGTTATTGTCGGTACGGAGAACTCGCTCCTCGTCGGACCGGCCGCTCCCCATAAGGAGGTACCGAAGACACCGGAGGCGATGGCCGAATACCGTGACAGGGTAATGAGCAGCAACATGCTGCGGGGCTATATCGTCTCCGAAGATGGGAAGGCGGCGACGATCTCAATCAAACTGAAGAAGGATGCGGACGAGAAAGCGATCGCCAGGAAGGTGATCGAGATCGTCGATCGCTACAAGGGCGGTCCGGAGAAGATCTACATCGCCGGGATGCCGTACATGAGCGTCGTCCTCTCCGACTCGATGAGCAAGGACCTGCGGGTGCTGTTTCCGATCGCCATCCTGGTGATCATCATCGTGCTCTACTTCAGCTTCCACAGCCTTCGCGGTGTCCTCCTCCCCCTTTCCGTCGTCCTGCTGAGCGCGGCATGGGCGATGGGGGCGATGGCCCTGGCGCACGTTCCGATGACGATCATGTCGTTCATCATGCCGGTGATCCTGCTGGCGATCGGGATCGCCTACTGCATCCACGTGTTGAACAAGTACTACGAGGAGCTCTCCCTCGGAAAATCGAAGCGGGAGGCGGTGATCGAGACCACCATGATGATGGTCTCTCCGGTGTCGATGACCGGGCTGACCACCATCGCCGGGTTCCTCTCACTCTTGAATTCGTTCCTCATCCCGCAGCAGCAGTTCGGGCTGTTCACCGCGCTCGGGGTGCTGGTGGCGATGGTACTATCCCTTGTCCTGATCCCGGCGCTGCTCTCTGTGATGCCGGTCGCCAAGCGGAAGATGAAGATCCGAGAAGGATGGCTCAGCAAGGGGTTGGGAGCATTTGAACACGTGGTCGCCCACTACCCGAAGGCCGTCGTCGTCCTGTCGGTGGTGATCATCATCGTCTTCGGATTCGGCACCACCAAGGTCAGGGTGGAGACCCAGGAGAAGGAATTCCTCGGCAAGGACCACCCGGTCGTGCAAGCCATGGATGTGATGGACGACTACTTCTCGGGAAGCGGCCAAGTGATCGTCGAGTTCGACACCGAAAAACGGAACGGGCTCAAGGATCCGAAGCTCCTGCAGCGGATCGTGAAGTTTGAAGAGTGGTTGAAGACAAAGCCGGGGGTGAAGATCAACAAGACGATGTCGCTCGCCGACATGGTGTGCGAGATGAACCAGAAGTTCCACGCCGACGACCCGAGCTACTACAGGGTCCCCGATGATCCGAAGCTGACGGCTCAACTCCTTCTCCTGTTCACCTTCCAGGGCGGGGACCTGGGAAGTATGGCCCTCGGCGACTTCTCCGCCGGTGAGGTGATAGGGATGTACTCCTCAGCGGTCGGGAGCAACGAGATGGTTCAGCTAGCGAAGGATGTGCAGGCCTATCTCGACGAGAACTTCCCCGACGTGCACGTGGAGATGGTCGGACCGACCCGCCTGGCGGGGAGCATGATGTCGAAGATCGTCAAGAGCCAGATCACGAGCCTGCTCACCGCGATGATCGCGGCAGGGTTGATCGTCGCTCTCCTCATGCGCTCGCCGGTCGCCGGGCTGATCAGCATCATCCCGCTCGTCCTCACCATCCTCATCACCTTCGGGGTAATGGGGTTCACCGGCACTCCGCTCGACATGTCGACCCTGATGATCTCATCGATCGCGATCGGGATCGGGATCGACTACGCGATCCACTTCATGGAGCGTTTTCGCAAGGAGTACCGGAAGGAGAGGGACGAGAGACGAGCCCTTGAGGCTACGGTTCAAACGACCGGCCGGGGGATCGCGTTCAACGCGATCGCGCTCGCTCTGGGATTTGGGGTTCTTCTCTTCTCGTCGTTTAAGGGTACGTCCAATTTCGGGCTGATGATCGCGGCAACGATGGTGATCAGCGCCCTAGCGGCGTTCACCACGATACCGGCGATTCTCGTTTTATGGAAACCGAAGTTCCTCACGGCCAATGGCTGGAAGAGAAAGGAGGTGGTTACAACTAGAAAAGTCGCGGAGTCTGAACTGATAAACGTTGAACCTGCCGGGGCGGATGCACCCGACTCTGAGCAGAAAAAAGGGAACAATAACTCATAATAGGAGGGATATGATGAAAAAGTCTACACTACTTGCGTTGGTAGCCGTTGCGCTAGGCGTGGTCGTCCTCGGAGGGGTCGTCTACGCCGCTGATCTCACCGGAAATCAGATCCTGCATAAGATGGTCGATCACCAGGATGAGATCATGAGCGGCAGCATGATCATGACGATGAAGCTCGAGAACGTCTACTCGGATGGGACGAGCGGAGAGAACGTGTTCTCCGGTATCACTAAGCGCTCGACCGACCCGAGCGTGCCGGACAAGGCACTGATATACTACAAGGAGCCGGAGGATGTGAAAGGGACGATCTTCCTTGCCATCACACCGGATGAGGGAGACTCCCGCATGTGGCTCTATCTACCTGCCCTGGGGAGCGCAAAGGAGCTCGTCAGTGAGGAGCAGGAGCAGAGCTTCGCCGGGAGCACCTTCTCCTACAAGGACATCGGGAGTGCGTCCAGCATAGAGGACGACTATGACGCTGAGCTGATCGGGGAAGAGGCCGTGACGGTCGCTGGAAAGTCCTACGACTGCTACGTGCTCAAACTGACCGCCAAGCCCGATGCAGATGTGGATTACCCGACACAGAAGATCTGGGTCTCCAAGGACTTCTGGACGTCACTCAAGGGCGAGAGCTACAACGAAGACGGGAAGCTCGAGATAACGATGGAGGTTGTCAAGCTGGGGAAATTCGAGGGGAACGTTGTGCCGGACGAGATGTTCAGCAAGAACGTCATCGAAGGGAACTCGACCAGGATGATATTCCTGGAGCGGAAGCGCCCGGCAAGCGAGATTCCTGATTCGGTATTCGACCCGAACAACCTCGCCTCGTTCGATCCGAGTGCCTACGGCCTGTAACCAGGTCGCCCCTCTACGCATCGCGCCCCTGGGGCTTCGGCTCCGGGGGCGTTTTTTTTACAGCCAAGGGACGATGTTCGAGTCGAGGAGCTTGTTCGGGTAGCCGGTGTAGCGGATCACCCCATGGCGGTCGATGAGGAGGGTATGAGGCACCGTCCACACCTTGTATTTTGCGGTCACTTGGTCGTCTCCCTTGCGCGGGTCGTCCCACAGGTTGATGAAATCGGAGTAGCCGTTCTGGTCGAGATAGGACTGGGTCGCCGCCATGTTCCAATCAGGGGTGACGAGGACGACCACCAGGCCGTCGTCCTTGTACCGCTCGTACAGCTCCTTGAGGTGGGGCATCGTCGCCCGGCAGTGGGGACAACCGACCCGCCAGAACTCGAGGATCACCACCTTCCCGAGGTAGTCAGATAAGGAGTGCACCTTACCAGCGGCGTCGGTCAGGGAGAACTCCGGGGCGGCGTTTCCTACATTGAGTCCGACTGGGACGGCGGCGCGGGCGAACTCGGGGACCGAGGGAGCAGATACGGTCCCGTCCGCAGCGATGGTCACCGTCTCGGTGGCGGTCGCGGTGGCATGAGCGGTGTCGAACAC
>JAGGSO010000010.1 GCA_021159055.1 Candidatus Bipolaricaulota bacterium
TTGCGAAAGCTTCTCCGCTAAGCCGTGACTGTATTCTTCAAGCTCGCCTGGATAGCGTGATCCGACCGCGAAGTAGCTCAGTTCTGCCAAAACTCGGGGCTGTACGCCAACATCGACGGTCGAAGGGAGCAAGCGATTCAAGAGTACCAAATCATGGGACTTGGGGAAAGGTACTCCGTAAGCTGTAAGCAGAGCTTTCAATGCCTTCTCAGCCGCTTGCTGAGCGTGATAGCAGACGATATCCGGCGGAAAATCCGAATCCTTTAGCAGGATCTCAATGGCTCGCAGATCTGATTGGGCTTTTCGAAGCCAAGCCTGTGCTGCTTTCAAGGCTTCAGGTTGCATAGATAACTACTCCCTCATGCGCTGCAGGGTAGGCCACGGTTCCTGGCAGATTCTTATCACGTTCCCACTCTTCTGGTCGAAGGACGATTAAGTCTTTAGGGACCGGAAGGTCGGCTAAGGCCATGAGTAAAGTAATCGCAACCTGATGCCTAGGCCCTTCAAACGGCAGCACCACTAGAAGATCCAGATCAGAATCAGGCCCTGCTTCACCACGGGCCCAGGATCCAAATAGGATCACCCGCTCAGGCTGAACATGTCTAAGGATTTGCGTGAGAGCATCGAGGGCGATCTTGGGCACCTTCTCCGCTCCTTTTACTTGAGATTTCATGGCTTACCCTTCCCTTGTTGTTCCCATTCTACTCGCTTTATCTTCTCTTCCCCAATTTTTCGATATTTCCGCCCGCATGCTTGGCAGGCAGCCTTATTGCCGCTAAATGGATATGCGGCAGGAATCTTGCACCAGTTTACCGCCTCTTCCGTCCACTCAATCTTGCCCAAACTTCTTCAACACCTCTTCATGGGAGATCCTCTTAAACGGCTTTCCCAGGCGTTCCTTTAGCTTATGCTTGAACTCATCCCTCAGTTCCAATTCAGAACAGGGGCCCCAAGCATCTCCAAGATCTTCTGCTCTATCAAATATTACAGATCTTCCAGGCTTAGGTCATTAACCTTAGGCATCTCTTTCCCCCTTCAATCGAGCTTCCGCTGCATCATCCTCGATGATACTGCTTACCTCGCTTTTTCCGCCATTGGTTGTCCATCGCTTGATTATAATCCTAGCCTGGCGCTAGTT
>JAGGSO010000011.1 GCA_021159055.1 Candidatus Bipolaricaulota bacterium
CTCGTGATGTGGTCGGGGGACCTGCGGGATATGGCCGGGGGCCTTGCGGAAAAGGGCGTTCCGTCTTCCCAGGCGGCCGCTGCTCTCAAGCCGGTGATCAACTCCATCGCCGTCATGTTCTCCTTCATGCTGACAATCTACCTCGGCATGTACATCAACGGCTATGCTATCGTCATGGAGAAGATGAAGCGCTCGCTGGAGTCGCTCCTCTGTACTCCGGTGGGACTGCAAGGGATCTGGCTGGGGAAGACGCTGGCGGTGTTTGCCCCCAGCGCGGCCCTCGGGGTTGCGATCACCTTTTTGGGGCTTTTCGGCATGAACGCGGCCGTGATCGAGCCGAAGCTCGGGATCTACGTTATGCCCACGGGGGCGCCGCTTTTAGCCGTCCTGGTGGGGGTGCCCGCGGTAGCGTTTCCGTTCACCCTCCTTTTCATCGAGTCACAGCTTGTCCTCAAGGAGCGTCATTCCCAGTGGGTGAACACTATCCTCTTTGGACTGATATTCGGACTCGTCCCCGTGCTCCCCAAGTCACTCAGACTCCCCCCCAGTTCTTGGGGCTTCGTTGGGGTGCTATTGGGGATTGCTGCTGTCTTAACCATGCTTTCTGCTTTCTTTGCTCGTTTCCTCACCCCGGAACGGGTCGTACTGTCGAGCAAGGGAGGGTGAGACATGCGCCCTCGTCACAATGCGTGCAAAGGAGTCCCATGCACCTCTCTCACACTTCACCGACGAATCGCTCCCGGCGAAAAGGAGGTAATATGCCTCGGAGATTTGCTCTTTTGCTGTTGAGCTTGTTCTTCTTTGTCCTGACGGTCTATGCGGCTGCGCCCGAGAACATCTTCTCACGCTGGGCGACGCGCCCGCGGCCGGTGCTCAACATCGCCCACGCCGGCCCCGCGTCGATCGCGCCGCAGAACACGATCATCGCCGGGGAGAAGGCACTTCAGGCCGGGGCAGACCTGTGGGGGATCGACGTCCGGCTCACCAAGGACGGGGTCTTCGTCCTGATGCACGACAAGACCCTCGAGAGGACGACGAACGTCGAGGAGGTCTTCCCGGATCGTGCTCCATGGAGAGTCGAGGACTTCACCCTCGCCGAGATCGAGCGGCTTGATGCCGGATCGTGGTTTTTAAAAAGTGATCCGTTCGGGCAGATCAAGGCGGGGAACGTCTCCCCGGCCGACCAACGTGCGTACGCCGGAGTGAAGGTTCCCACTCTCAAGGAGGCGCTCGAATTCACCAAGGCGCATCACTGGCGGATGGACATCGAGGTCAAGCCGATGGACTATCTCACCCCGGCGCAGATCGCGGCCAAGCTGGTGGCGCTGATCCACGCGACCGACATGGTGGACTGGGTGATGGTATCATCGTTCGATCACCGCATCCTCGTGCAGGTGAAAAAGCTCGATCCCCACATCCCCACTGCCGCGTTGGTTGTCTTTCCCCCGGTTGATCCGGTTGGATACTTGAAGAAGATCGAGGCTGATGGGTACGAGCCGAGCTTGATCGCGATCAACAGGGATATCGCGGCAGAGCTGGAAAAGCAGGGGTTCGGGGTCTACGTGTGGACGTACAACGACGACGCGAAGCTACGCCACTTCGCAGCCATGCCGGGAATAAGCGGGATCTACACCGACTTTCCCCAGCGTCTGACCCCGATCTTGCAGGAGCTGTACGGGGCTGACAGAGAATAACGCCACTCGATCGCCAGCGAAATTTGGAGGAAAAAAGGAACTTTGAAGAGGAAAACAGGACTTCTCGTGACCATCTTTCTCCCGCTTGCCTTCTTCATCCCATTTGTTTCGGCCGCCGGAGCCGGGATCACTCCTGTCTGCTTTGATTCAGGGACGCGGGTCGTGCGCGAGGTGGCCGCGGCACTTACCGGAAGGGGGGAAAGCATCCTCGAGTGTTACCCACCTGTAAGCAAGCCCTTCCTGTGGCTCCTCCACCTCCTCCCGGAAAACCTGCGGATCGCAGGAATCGAGTGGGGAAGCTCGGTCTCCGTTGGGGTCCCGCCCGGCAGGCTCGCGGAGTTCGACGCCATGAGTCTGCCGCAATGGTGCCGATCCCAATACCCCGATGGCCGTGAATACAAGGCGATCGTCATCGGCTCCCCCAACGGCGGGGTCGCCCACCTTGCCGCCTTGCTCCACGCTCCGTTCCTCACCGCTTCCTTCCTCCTTGCCGTCCGACACCCGACGATCGATCCGGAGGATATCGATGCCTACTATGCCGCTGGCGAGAGGCTCGCCGCAGAGATACTGGCGGGATCGAAACGCACCGGTTTTGAGGTCATCAACCACTACGATCCGCTTCATGACCGCGCGTTGATCAAGTACGTGAATTTCCTCCGCATTAAACTCCTGGAGCTTCCGCAGGCTTATCAAGACTTCATCCTGCAGAACCTCGCTCCCGATGGGAAGATCGTCCTCATCGACTGTTCCTATCAATGGCCCCAGTACATCGTGGGAGAGCGGTCCTACCTCCAGGTGGGCGGGCTCGGTGCGATACCCGCAGGGGAGTATCTGAACCGCTTCGTGCTCGATCTTCCGGTAGAAGAGCGCCGGGAGTCCGAATGGGGCTGCCCGCCGGAGTTCGCCTGCGCGGTCAAGGATTTTGCAAAACGCCACGGGATCGATGTCATCGAGGTAAGCTACGACCATCCGCAAGGATACAGCCTCCTTTCCTACCGGGCGTATCTCGCCGCCGGTGCACGCAAACAGGAGATCATGTTCGATTGCTTCAACTACCAAAACCCGCTCACGAATATCCAGACCGGCATCCCCGCCCTGTGGCTCCCGTTCAATACCGAAGACAGCCTTGCCTTTGCCAGGAGCTTCCTCAGCGGGAAGAGGTTCGAACGGATCTACCTGGCGCTCCTTCCATCATTCGCCGGCAGCCCGGATACAGCATCGATCGGGGAGTGGGAGAAGCTCCTCTCCCCTCACGGAGACCTGACCATCATCGACGTCGATCCGCACACCTTTCCCGCCGACCCCCTGGCCCCGTTCCGGTTCGTCGCGGGGATGAAGCGGCTGCGGGAAGAGCGACATCGCTCGCCGTCCATTGAGCTCTCCCTGGCCACTCTTGCGGCACTGTTGCACCCCAACCCGCCGCCGGCTCCATCCGCGCCTCGGCCTTGATCGGATCGGAGAATGGCGATAGGCTTTTCGTATGACACGCTATCCCTACCTCATCCTCGCCGCACTCGTGGTCGGCGCCGACCGCCTCGTCAAATGGTGGGTGCAGGGACACGTCTTCCTGCCGCGAACCCTCATTCCGGGATTCATCCGCTTGAACCTGGTGCACAACATGGGTGGAGCGTTCGGGATCTTCCCGCGGAGCGGCCCCCTGTTCATCGTCATCTCTTCCCTCGTCTCGGTCGGGATCGCGGCGGCGCTTCTGTTCGCGCCGCTCCACGGCAGGCTCCTCAAATTCGGGCTCGGGCTCGTACTCGGCGGCGCGGTGGGGAACCTGATCGATCGGATACGGTTCGGGTATGTGCTCGACTTCTTCGAGGTGCGCTGGTTCTCGGTGTTCAACCTGGCGGACGCGTGCATCACGGTCGGGGTGGTGTTGATCATCATCCACACGCTGTTCTTCGCTGGAGGTAGGGATGGAGCTTAGGGGGAAGCTGATCGTGTTCGAGGGGCTGGATTTCACCGGCAAATCGACCCAGGTGCGCCTCCTTGCCGAGCGACTGCGGGCCCGCGGGTTGCCGGTGGTGACGACACGTGAGCCGGGAGGGACCCCGATCGGAGAGGAGGTGCGCCGGATCCTCCTCTCCCGGAAGAGCTCCGACCTCCTTCCCCTATCCGAGCTCCTTCTCCTCATCACCTGCCGCGCCCAGGTCTACTCCCAGGTGATCGCCCCTGGCCTCGCCCGGGGAGCCGTCGTCGTCTCCAGTCGTTACCGCCTCTCCAGCCTCGCCTACCAGGGCTATGGACGCGGACTCGATCTGGAGCTGATCCGGAGGTTGAACGACGCGGCGACGGCGGGGCGGCGACCGGACGTCACCTTCCTCATCGATCTTCCCGCCGAGCTCGCCCTTGCCCGCAGGAAGGGGAAGGGAGACCGGATCGAGGGGGAGGACCTCGAGTTCTATCGCCGGGTGCGGCGAGGGTACCTCGAGCTCACCCAAGACGACCCTACGGTGATCCGCATCGACGGGAAAAGATCGATTGAGGAGATTGCATCCATCGTTTTCGCTCACCTCGGGGTGTGAATTTTGTCACCGACGGGGAGGAGGGGTATCATGAGGGGAAACCTGGCGCAAGGGGGAGAAAAATGGATCTTGTTCTGATGAAGGAAGACCTTGTCTTCGGGGTGAAGCTGGCGAGCTACGCGCTCGGGACGCGAAGCAGCATGCCGATCTTGTCCGGGTTGAAGATGGAACCCACCGGAAGCGGACTCCGGTTGAGCGCCACCGACCTGGAACGGGCGGTGCAGTGCGAGATCCCGGTGGAAAACCACGGGGAAGAGGAGACCGTGGTGTTGAACGGGGCCATCCTTTCCCAGATCGCTTCCCGCCTCCCGGCCGACGACAGGGTGAGCCTGAAACGGGAGAGCGAGGACGGGAACGTGGTCAAGCTTCGCTGTGGCGAGGCCCTGTTCGACCTGCCCACCCTCCCGGTGGAGGAC
>JAGGSO010000012.1 GCA_021159055.1 Candidatus Bipolaricaulota bacterium
GTCTTCAGGTCTTTCCAAGAATGGGCTGACATCGTCTGCGATTCTTGTAAAATCCAATCCGACGATCTTGTTAGCGATTATCTCACGCCAGTTTTCCGCGGTTACCTGCGGACCGTTCCACCCTGTCTGAGACAGAGCGTTCCGCAGTAAGGGAATATTCGGTTCTATATGATCGGGGCGAGTGAGGTACCAGAGCAAGTCATAAATATCTCGCCCTTTTGTGTACGGTCGAGATAGTAACGCATGCAGCTTCCCTGCCATTAACGAAGGGAGGTCGTAATGGAGAAGGGCAAGAAGGAAGTAGCGATTGATCAGTGTGGTTAGTGTAGTCGCTCCCTCAGGGGGGTTAGTGTCGATCTCAATTTTTACGGATAGTTTTTCCGTTCGATGCGGTGACAGACCAGCATCATACAATAATCCGGGTAGCCTGATGAACGCAGAGTGAATCGGCTCTCCTTTGTGTGGGTGTACTGTCACGTCAAATCCGGCCTTGACCAAATCCGATTCTACTCGATCCAGAAGGCGATCGAAGTTGTAACCATCGCCACGCTCCAGGGAGAAATCGAGATCCTCGGAATATCGATGCAACCCATATAGAAATCGTAACGCCGTTCCACCGACAAAAGCGATCTGTTCAAACGCTCGCACCGATTGCAGTGAGTACAGAATATGTGCTTGCACGTATTCACGCAGTATGTTCCTTCGTTGTCCTTGAGGGGCCGCAGCAGCAAGTTGTAGAGCACGATCCTTCATAACAGACCATACTCCTCAAGGAAGATCCTTCGATATCGCACAAGACGTTTTGCTCCGGTGATGAGTTTCTTCACACCGGTGCGCTCGGCGAATGCCATTAACCGCTTCTCATCGAGGCGATCTAAGTTCTGAAATCGCATTTCACGAATCTCTTTAACAGTTGCTACCCCCGGCCGAAAATAGAAAAAATCGAGGATCGCCTTTTCCGGAAGGGCAATGATGCACTCTTGCCCTCGCAGTTCTTCCGAAATGAATCCCCAAAACAGGTCTCGCCGTATGTGTCGGTAGCGAAACGTCCCCAGTGTGTTTTCCAACACACGAGGACGCGCTGTTGTCACAGAAGTCACGACAGCCACCGCATCAGGGATGAGCTCATACCAAGCGAGCGCCCTCTCCAAGCTTACATACGACGGATACACGAGGCGGTTTGCGACGTGTTCAAGAGGCAGCTCAACTTTCCGGTACGGAGGAGCAAGCACGTATTTCCCACGTGCCAGCTTGATAAGACGCCCCTCTTTCACCCAACGGCTCAATTGTGCTTGGAGAGCATTGGGACTGGTCTTTCCCGCGTATACCATCGCGGGCTCAATCACTGTACAGTCGTGAAAGCGGTCCAGAAACTCACCCCATTTCATGGCAAAAGAATAACATTTTTGTTATTTTTCTGCAACGTTAGGGGGCATCACTGCGATCGCGATCATTTATACGGCAGCGGTTCCTGCTTCACCCACGGAGATAGCGGCTCAAACTCGGGATCCTTGTGTACCAGCACTGCTCTGTTTCGGGCCGCGAACGCGGCGATCAATGCATCAGCGAGCGATAGATGATGCTGTGCCTTGAACCGAGCAGCGGTGAGCAGCACCGGCTCGGACACCTCCGCGATGAACTTAACCGGGAGCTGCTTCAGGAGGGCATACCTTCGATCAGCGACCGCTTCGCCGACTTCCTGCAAGCTGATGTAATATGCCTCCAAGAGAACGAGGAACGGCACTATAGCGTTTTCCGACTTGATGATCTCCTCAACTCGTTCTGCGCCGGCCTCGTCTTCGAGAAGTGTCAGCACCGCCGATGTATCGAGGAGATACTTGGTTTCACCCCCGCTTCGCATCTTCCTGTCGTGCCCTGAGGAGCTTCTCGGTCAGCCTCTCCCCCTGTGCGCACCCCTTGAGCACTTTCAGCGGATCGCGCACCACGGGAATCACCTTTATGGACTCCCCATCGTCGATCCACTCGAGCAAGTCTCCCCCTTTTATCCCATATCGAGCACGGATCTCCGCGGGAACCACAGTCTGCGCTCGTTTGGTTACCGTCGTCTTCATCGCAATCACCTATAAGAATTTTACAAGCCAAAACGGAAAATTACAAGCTATTAACTCGTTTAAAAC